>NZ_MLYQ01000074.1:0-36323 GCF_001866725.1 Bacillus sp. MUM 13 | reverse complement strand
AAAAGCGAAAGCGCCTGATTCAAAGGATCAAAGACTAAGAACGCCGCGTCCTGCGGCAACGTCTTCGTGAGGCTAGGCGCTGCAGCTGGATTGAATAAAAAGCGGAAGCCTCTGTTCAAAGGATCAAAGATTAGAACGCCTCGCCCTGAGAATGCACCTTCGTGCCCCCGCCCCTTGAACTCATATTTTATAAAAGTCGCAAGAAAAAAAAGTTCGTTAATGAACACCGGCAAAACATACACAAAAAGGCATCCGGCAATGCGGACACCTTTTATGATTTTTACAGAATGCGGAATATAACCGGAATCTTATATTCTAAGCCCTCATATGACTTAACTGCCGCAATGATGGTAAAAACAAAAGCCGCTATCCCTATCACCGGCAGGGCAATAAATCCTATGAACACCAGGCAAAGCACCCCGGCGGCAACTGTATAAATCGTATAGGAAATCAGAAAGTTAAAATACTCCCGTCCATGATAATCAATGAACTTAGAAGAATCCTTCTTTATCAGCCAAATAATCAATGGCCCTATGAAAACAGTAAAAAAACTGGCAACGTATATAAGCGCAGCCAATGATCTTTCATCACTTGACGGCATTTCCCTCTCCTCGCTTTCTTTATGATATTATACGCAAAAACTGTAAATAAGGCTTCATATTTTTCCAGACTCCTCCTTTTTCTTAAAAATCAACATGTTCTTTTTTTGGGAGACATATGTATGGATAAAAGGTTGTACAAAGTATCTTCTTATGAGGTGATGGTTTGTTAAATGGATTTCAAGCTTTAATACTAGGTATGATACAGGGATTGACGGAATTCCTTCCCATATCAAGCACCGGTCATCTGTATTTAGGAAGGCACCTCTTTCACCTTGATGAAGCCGGCATTACACTCGATACCATGCTCCACATCGGCACACTGCTTGCCCTTATCGCGGTGTACAAAGAGGATTTGTTTGCTTTAGTGAAGAAGCCCTTTTCCAAATTGACACTGTTGCTTATCGCAGGCACGATACCCGCTGTATTTGCAGGACTGCTGCTGGGAGACTGGTTTGATGAGCTTTCAAAAACAGGAGTGACCATTGGATGGGAGTTTCTTGCGACAGGATTGATTTTATGGCTTGCAGACAGTTCCAAGGAAGGCAAAAAATCGATCAGCCAAATCACTGTAAAAGATGCCTTCCTCATCGGCAGTTTTCAGGCTGCTGCGATCATGCCTGCATTATCCCGCTCAGGACTTACAATAGCTGCAGGATTATTATGCAAGCTTGACAGAGCAACTGCAGCTTATTTTTCTTTTCTTCTATCCATCCCTGCAATAACGGGCGGCATTGTGCTGCAGATCAAACCTGTTTTATTGGGACAGGCTGAGTATCTAAGCTTTCCAGCCCTTCTTGCCGGCACCCTTTCATCAGCTATTTTTGGATACATTGCTGTAGTATGGATGATAAATTATTTAAAAAAAAGATCCTTGAAAGTTTTTTCCATCTATGTATGGGCCCTAGGCGGGCTGATTTTACTGCTCCAATTTACGGGTGCCTTCTGAACGGGTTGGGGCTGCCAGAATTCCTCCTAAACAGGATACAGATTTTTTGCTGTTTTAAGAGGATTAAAATATATGTAGGAAAGGAGAAAAAATGTCTATACTTTTTCAGAATGCCATTGTCCATTCTGTCACCTCCCCTCCTTTGCAGGGAGGAGACGTATATGTGAGGGATGGAAAGATACAGGATATCGGCCATTCACTTGAGCAAAAGTACAGCCATTATGCCCTTACAAGAATCGATTGCAGAACCATGCATCTTTTCCCTGGATTAATCGATGTTCACACACATATGGGGCTATACGATGAAGGCACAGGCTGGGCTGGCAATGACGCAAATGAAACCATCGAGCCGCTCACCCCCCAAATCCGCTCCATTGATGGGGTATATCCTCTCGATACGGCCTTTACTGATGCAATTTCAAGCGGAATAACAACTGTTCAGGTGCTGCCTGGAAGTGCCAATGTAATTGGCGGGACTACATCTGTTATTAAGACTTTTGGAAACAATATTACCAAGATGCTGGTCAGGGAAACCTCCGGCCTTAAGATTGCACTCGGTGAAAACCCTAAGAGGATTCATAGTTCCTCAAGCAATGATTCCATAACAAGAATGGGGATTATGGGAATGCTCCGGGAGGCATTTTCTGAAGCAAAACACTGTGATAATCCCGATACATTCAGGGCTGCCCCGATCATTAAGGCCTTAAAGAGGGAGATCCCAGTCCGCATTCATGCACACAGGGCAGATGATATTTTCTCTGCCATTCGTTTTGCTGAAGAATTCGGGCTTGATTTAAGAATTGAACACTGTACGGAAGGACATTTGATAGCAGATGAACTGGCGGGCAGGCAGCTCAAAGTATGCGTCGGACCGACTCTTACCCGGAGATCCAAAGTTGAACTGAAGAATAAAAGCTGGAAAACGTATGAAGAATTGACTAAACGGGGTGTCGAGGTCTCCATTACCACGGACCATCCTTACACCCCGATCCAGTATTTGAACATATGCGCTTCCCTTGCCGTCCGGGAAGGTCTGTCTATTCAAAAAGCAGTTGAGGGCATAACCATTCTTGCTGCAAGAAATCTGGGACTGGAAAAAAGATTAGGGAGCATCGAGGCTGGAAAAGATGCCGATTTGGTTCTTTGGACACACCACCCTTTCCATTATCAGGCAAAGCCATTTATCACCATGATAAATGGAGAAATTGTATTCAAAAAAAAGTAGAAATTTGATGAAAAAAATAGATAAAAACCTATTTTCAAATTCATTTTTTTTTAGTATTATACCTTCGTAAGGTATTTTTTTTTGAATATATTGCTTAAAAATAAAAATAGGGAAGGCAAATGGTGCGCCACCGGTTTCCGGTTCTAGTGGGTTCGATTCCCACCCCGAAATTTTTTGATGCATTACTTAAAAAATTTCGAGGGTGAGAGCAGAGCAGATGCTTGGAATCTGCCCTCAAGCGGAGGGACGGAAATGTTAAAAAAGAGAGATTTTACTGATTGTCATCCTCTTTACGAGTTGATTACGCATCCAGATGTCTTCCCTTTCGTGCGCCAAAAAGTTGATTCATATGAAGAATATGTATTCGTCACAAAGCAAACGATGGAAGCTGAAGAATCGGGCCATTTGATATCCCGCACCATAACCGATGAATGGGAAAATCCGATTGGTACGATATCCCTTTTTGATGTACAGGATTCTGCCGGTTTTCTTGGGACCTGGCTTGGCAAGCCCTACCATGGAAAAGGTTATAATGCCATGGCAAAAGAAGCCTTCTTCAATGAGCTTTTCTTTGAACTGAACATTGAAACTGTGTACATGAGAATCCGCAAAAAAAATCTGCGTTCTATTGGGGCTGCCGAAAAACTCCCATATGCAGTCAAAGCCAACGAATCAAGGAAATACATGTATGATGCCATTAACGAAAACGGCGATATTTTTGATTTGTATGAAATTCCAAAGGATTTGTACACCCTTCATATTCTAAGAAAGCAGCAGGATGATGATTCACAGCACCTGCTTGAAGCATAATTATATAAGTTCGCTGATGTAACACCAATAGGGGATTGGCAAATGTGCCAGTCCCCATTTATTTTTCTCCTCAGCAATTATCACAGACCGAATACGCAGAAAAAAACACGGAAGTCTTCTCCAGGAAGAAAAATCAGCCCGGGAGGCTTCTGTGTTTTTTTATTTTTCATTCAGGCTATTTTCTTAAAAATTGCTGTATTAATGAGCGCGAACCCAACGTTAAAACAGGCTGTATGGAGCGGAATTCAGCGGCCTGGATCCTGGAACAATACGAAAACAGCCTTCATTTATAAGCTGGAACTTTTTCTGTCACTCTCAATCAATTCTTCGTACAGCTTGCGGACCACATAGGTTTTGTAGGATTCGAGCTTTCTTCTTTCAACAGGATGCTTTGTAATCCCTTTTGCTTTTAATTGAGTCAAAAACCAGCCTTTTGAATATTTATAGGCCAATAGCATCTACCCCCTCATGCGCGTTTTACAAGATATGCGCATGAGGGGGGTTTCATGTATGTTCTAGCGGTTTTTCATCATGCCGTTAAGCAGTTCATACATTTCATGAGCGGTTTTAAAAGGACGCTCTTTTTTCATTTTATCTTTATACAGTGCAGACTTCTCCTGTAAGGTATGGAGTGCAGCTTCAAAATTTTGATATGTTGCGTCTTCTTCCTGCAGTACCTTCGAGAAGCCTTGTTTTTCAAAGCTTGCGGCATTGAGGATTTGATCTCCCCGTGAGGCTTGTGCGCTTAAAGGAATCAGCAGCATCGGCTTTTGGAGGCCGAGAAATTCAAAAATCGAATTGGATCCTGCTCTTGAAACGATCACATCAGAGGCAGCCAGCAGGTCGAAAAGCTCTTCATGGACAAATTCAAATGGGCAATAGCCTTTTCTTTTCAGATCCTCCTTCACATTTCCTTTTCCGCAAATATGGATAATCTGATAGGAATTCAGCAGTTCATCAAGATTTTCTGTTATCAGATTATTGATCTTCACTGCCCCGAGGCTTCCTCCCATTACCAAAAGCACGGGCCTGCTGCTGTCAAAACCGCAGAATATCTTTCCTTTTGCTGCATTTCCCTTAAAAATGCCATCCCGTAAAACGGCTCCTATGTACATGGCTTTTTGCTCCGGCAGGTTAGCGGCAGTCTCCTGGAACGTTGTGAAAATTTTAGACGCAAATGGCATGGCAATTTTATTGGCAAGCCCTGGAGTATAATCTGATTCATGAATTAAAATCGGGATTTTCAGCATTTTACCTGCAAGGACAACAGGAACTGAAACAAAACCTCCCTTTGAAAATATGAACTCAGGACGGACTTCTTTTAAAATTTTTCGTGCATCGAAGATTCCCTTGATCACTTTAAAAGGATCTTTCAGATTTTGAAGAGACAGGTATCTTCTTAGTTTTCCGACAGCAACGGTACGATAGCTGATTTGAGGAAATTCCTTCTCAATGATAGATTTTTCAATCCCCTGCTCTGATCCAATATAGGTTACATCCCAGCTGTTTTCTATAAATTCAGGGATGATGGCAGCATTGACCGATACATGTCCTGCTGAACCTCCGCCCGTAAAAACGATTTTCTTTTTCATTGATTTCACCTTCCGCAACCAAAAATGTTTTCCCTTCATATTACCACAGTTGAAGCCGGCTGAAATGGCGAATCTTGAATTTTCTTTTGTCAATATAAGCAAAGCGGGAAAAGAAATTAAGGGACGCACCAGGTTCTGAATTGGAACAAGTGCCTCCCTCACTGCCTTTCCTTCCTGCCATATTTAAAATAATTACCTCCCGCAGACTAAGCAATCTTCAACAGACTCTATCAATTCAATGAAAAAATGTTATAATGCTATCATTCGCAAAAATGTAAATCGAGGTAACAGCATGAAGCAAACTTATACAAAAGCAGAAAAATTCCGCCAGCTGCTAGTGATACTCCTCCCTATCCTTGTCACTCAAATGGGCATGTACGCAATGAATTTTTTCGATATCATGATGTCTGGCAAATATAGCACTTCACATGTAGCAGGTGTTTCTATAGGGAGTTCCTTATGGGTCCCGGTAAACACAGGGCTAAGCGGGATATTGCTCGCCATTACACCTATTGTTTCCCAATACATCGGCTCGAAAAACCATAAAGCAGTCCCTGTTTCAGTCATTCAAGGAGTGTATTTATCTGCTTGTATGGCCATTATCATAACAATCATCGGCATGTTCGTCCTGGATCCTGTCCTCGATGGCATGAGTTTGTCTCCTGCTGTCAAAGAAGTGGCGCACGATTATCTTGCAGCTCTTGCACTGGGCATCCTGCCGCTTTTTATGTACAATGTCCTTCGATCATTCATCGATTCACTGGGCCAAACAAGAATTTCCATGTTCATTACTCTTTTTTCCCTGCCGATAAATGTCCTGTTCAATTACCTCTTAATTTATGGGAAATTTGGTTTTCCTGAGCTCGGGGGCGTCGGTTCGGGTTATGCAACAGCCATTTCCTATTGGATGATTTTTTTCATTGCGGTGATTGTCGTTCACAGGATGCGGCCTTTTTCCGGATATAAAGTATTTCAATCTTTTCCAAAAGTATCGTTTGCACAGTGGCGGATGATTCTGAAAATCGGCATGCCCATCGGATTTTCGATTTTCTTTGAAACCAGTATCTTTTCTGCAGTGACACTGTTCATGAGCAACTATGATACAATAACGATTGCTTCTCACCAAGTGGCAATTAATTTCGCTTCTTTCCTTTACATGCTCCCGCTCAGCATTTCGATGGCACTGACCATCATCATAGGCTTTGAGGCCGGTGCCGGCCGTTATAGGGATGCGAAAGAATACAGTCTGATTGGAATTTCCTCGGCACTATTCTTGTCATTGCTATGCGCGTGCATCATTTTCTTTTTCAGGGAAAACGTTGCTTCCCTTTATACAAACGATTCCGTCGTCATGAAAATGACTGCACATTTTTTAATTTACGCAATCTTTTTTCAGATTTCAGATGCTGTGCAGGCACCTATTCAGGGAATTCTCCGGGGTTATAAAGACGTCAATATTACATTCATCATGACACTTGTGTCATATTGGATAATCGGCCTTCCAACTGGATACCTTTTTGCTCATTATACGGCCCTTGGACCTTTTGGATATTGGATCGGCTTGATTGCAGGACTGGCATTTGGAGCCGCCGGACTGACAAGCAGGCTCCTTAACCTGCAGCGAAAAAAAATCGCCGGGCGCGGATAAATGTTAAAAGAATTTTGATTCAAGAGAGTATCACAAATGAAAAAAGACTCCGCCGCGGAGTCTTTTTTCATTTGTGGAATATTTTAGCAAGGACATCCTTGCCTCCCGTAACCGGAATGATGCTTCCTGTGATAAAGTCTGATTGATGATCGCAAAGGAAACGGATGACCCGTGCAAGGTCCTGCCCTGTGCCAGGCCTTCCGACTGGAACCGTATCATCAGAAATGCCCGCTGCCTCAATGATATCTTTTTCTTTCCATTCCTGGGTAATGTCTCCCGGACAAACCATATTCACCGTAATTCCATATGGAGCTTCTTCAAGTGCCAGGGTTTTGGTCAATGAAGTTAAACCGCTTTTTGCTGCTGCAAAGGCAGAACGGTATATCCAAGCAGGTGCTGTATCACTTCGCTCAAAACCAAACGATATCACTCTTCCCCACAAATTCTTCCTCATGCTGGGAATGATTTCTTTTGCCATATAGAAAAATCCGTTCAAGTTTCCGTTCATAAGATAATTCCATTCCTCGCTCGTGTAATCAGCCATCGGTTTGCGCTCTTGAATATATGGGCCGGCATTGTGGATAAATATATCTATTTTGCCGAAATTCTCTATAACTGCTCCCACAGCCCTGGCACAATCCTCTTCAATCGAAGCATCCGCTTGTATTGCCATGGCCCGGACGCCAAAGGAGGCAGCGATATCTTCCATTACACGTTCGGCTTCTTTCCTGCTCTTCCTGTAGGTTATGATAACAGCTGCTCCTGAGCCTGCAAGCATATAGGCGGTCTTTTTGCCGATGCCTGTTGCTCCCCCGGTTATTAACGCTACTTTTCCATCCACAGTAATACCTCTTCGCTTAGTGACTTTTCTTATAGTTTATTATACATAAAAATTTTTCATTCTCTACTTTTAATGGTTTTCTCCGGCATATTCCGTTTTCTTCGTCAGCCGTATATTAACCTATAGGCAAAGGTCAGCATACGATAACACAACAAAGAAAAAGGATGTGCGGAGATGCAGACCGTGATTAACATTTACAGCCTGAAGATTAATAATATTTCAAGCAACGGAAGTATTAACATTGGGGAATCACTTCATAATTCACCCACTGCCAATACCAAGTCACAGGGCCAAAATTCTTCTTACGGTGATTTTGCCCCTCCACACGCAGTCATGGAAAATGTCTTTATCGACCCTGACCTAAACGATCAAGGTGATGTTTTGGATTCAACACCAGTAGTTTCCAGCCAATTGTAAAGGATGAATGTGATGCCTCAGCAAATAAATATATTTAACATCAAGACCAACAGCATAACCACAAATGCGAATTTTGACATAGGGCCTACTGTCCATAATAGCCATACCTCGAACTTTAAAATCATTGGAGGTAATTTTTCTTTCGGAGATATATCTCCTGCAGGTTCAAGCATGGCAAACGGTTTTTGGGATCCGGATTTCAGCGATCAGGACCAAATTGCCAACCCATCCATGCCGATCACAAGCCAGTTGTAAGAAGGCAAAACAAGAAATGCCGGCAACGGAAGAGAGGAATTCATAATGTTTCCCTGGAATATGCTTTTCCCTTTTCAAAAAAACCAGACTGATTCTTTAAAAAACATGAAACCGCAGGAAATTCAATCATTCATTGATACATTATTTTCCCAGGTGATTCCTCAGAATATGAAAGGAATGATGAACCCTGGGCAAAATGATGGCGGAGGAGGTTTCCCGCCGTTTGGCCAGTCTCCTCAGCCTGCTTCTGCAGAGAGAAAATCCCCTCTTGGCGCAGAGGTATTCGAAACACATACGGATGTGTATGTCAGGATACCCGTAAAAGATCCCGAGTGGCTGAAAAAAATCAGGATTTTTCATACCTCTAATCAATCCATCATCGAAGGAATACCAGAGAATGATGACAAACATATCATTACCCTTCCGGCAATTGTAAAGAAAAAAGGAGCCTCTGCTCATTTCAAGGACCATACATTGGAAATTAAATTGCAGAAAAACCTGGATTTGCAGTACTCAGAAATAGACGTCTCCGAAATTTAATGGCGGCGTCCTTTTTTATCTTTTATTCTGAGATAAGCCCTGTGAAAATATAGTATTAAGAGCACCCGCTTGAAAGGTGGTCATAGTATGGATATGGATAAAATTAAGCAATGGATTGAAATCTCCCAGTCCTATCAATCCGAACAGTTCTGGAAGCAGGTTTTCTCACAAAAAACTGCCGCCGAAAACACGTCTGCAGATAAAAGCCGCACAATGGATGGCCCCCTCAATACTGAAAGTGAATGGCCCATATATGATCTTTTCCTGTTTGGGGAGGTTATGACAATTACCATTGAGCTGGCCGGGATTCACAGAGAAGATATCGAGCTTTCCCTGAAGGATGACATTCTGGCCATAAGGGGCAGGATCAGGTCCATTCAGGAGAGAATTCATTATTACGTGAAGGAACGGAAGCATCAGCAGTTTGAAAGATTGATTAAATTGCCTTATCTCCCTGAAAGAAATACCTTTCAATCTGCCTTCCAAAATGGTCTGCTTACAATTACCTACAAAATCCCCCCTCAGGAAGAGCCGGTGAAGATCGATATACAGCCGGCCAATGAGAAGTAATGGAAAACCGGGAATGATAAAGTTTTTTAAAAGAAAAAAAACGGCCAGCAGCATATATGATGAAAAAATCGATTCACTAGAGGCAACCCTGAAAAATATCGAGCAGTATCTTTTTCAGCTTTCGTCCAATAAAGGGCCCCCCATTCTCAAACAGCAGGTTTCCATCAGACATGAAAACCCGGGCAGACAAGAGCAAAAAACCGAACAGCGTGTTCAGCCTCCGTCAATAAAAGCTGAAGATTCTCTCGGGCCGGCCGCAGGCTCTCCCATCAAAATTGAGTCTTTAAGGGTCGATAAGATTATTGTGGAGAAGCTGGAATACTCAAACAACTTTGGACAGCTTGGAATAAATGAACTAACCGGCAAACTGAACATTGGAGCGAGCTATGAAGGCAAGCTAAAGAAAATGCCGGAATTCAGCATGGCTAAATTTGCCTCAAAAGATGATGATGAAAAAACACCGGAGGTCAAGCTTCATTCAAGAAAGGAGGAATAGCTTATCACAGCAGAAAAACATGAAAAAGTATCCTAAAGTAATCGGAGCGGGTTCTGCTGCCGATTATTTTTTTTGTTTTGCTTACTGCAGATTTCAAGGCTCCTTATGCCCCCGCCTGTGATGCTAATCCCCCAAGAGCCAGTGAATCCGCTATCAGCAAAAATTCCTAAAAACAATACATGCGATTTCCTGGAATTACTCCGTGCTGCTGCGGGAGCCGACGGTAAATTCCTTTTTAGGCATTGCATGCATCCCTTCTGCTGTTACGTGCGCAATGATGTAATAGGTCCCTTGTTCAGAAAAGTTTTTTTTAATTTCATAGTCGCCTTTTTTATTTGGCTGTACTTCAATTGTTGTATGCTTATTCATTTGCGAATTCCAAATCTCGAATTTTACTTCGTCAGCCTTTTTCACTCTTTTTCCATTAGAAACAATGTCTGCTTTAAAATCCACCGTTTTATTGATATCTGCTATTTCCGGATTGATTGTAACCTTAACATCGAGCATATTTGGCATCTCTTCGGCCATTTCCTGCTTGTTGCCGGAACACCCGCCCGCAAGCAAAAGCAGGCCAATCAACCAGCATAAGCGTATCTGTTTCATATCCAGCCCTCTTTTCCTGTGATTTTCCTGAAAACTGCAGGTCAGGTATTATCTATTTTTGAAGCGTCTTCATTTCCTCGATGTACAGAGAAAGCAGCACCTGTTTTTCATCTGCTGTCAAGGCTTCCGACTCTGCTAATCTTGTAATGCTGAGATAAAATTTTTCATAGCTCGACTTTCTTGTTCTTGGATGTGCATTTTCATCAAGAAGTTCCCGGCGTATCAGCTCACTTACTATTTCTTCAGGCTTTTGTTCCTTTTTACGCAGCTGCCGGTTATTCCAGAGCTTTAAATATGAGGAAAGCAGCTCTTCGCTAGGTATATTTGTCATTAGAAATTCCTCCTTTTTGGCGGCTTTGTACATAAAACTCAGACGATTTGCAAAAACTTACAGAAAAAGGAGTGAATAACATGCCACAGGTATATCGATGTCCCGGATGCAAAACCAATAAATCCAGATTTAACATGATTCAGCAGGTTTCAGTCCCTGTTAAAAAAGATCCTCATACTGGGGAAATCGTCTCTGAATATTCCAATGATGCTCTTGATCCCTTCCATTTGCCTTATAAAGGGCCAGAATTAAAGGTTCAATGCGCGACATGCGGAATGATAGACGAAGAAAAATCCTTTGCTGCTTTCGGGAATATGGACATGCAATAAATTATTAAATACGAAATAAAAGCGGCATTAGCCATCACTGCCTAATGCCGCCATTTTCATTTAAACTTTTTGATTAAATGCAGCAATGATGTCAATTCATCTTCTGTAAATGTTCCGAATTTTTCATGAAGGTATTCGGTCTTTTTCTTTTCCAGATTATTGATGAGGTTTACACCTTCTTCTGTCAAATCGAATGTGACAACTCTACGGTCACTTTCCGTTCTTTTTCTGAGAATCAAGCCTTTTTTCACTAATGATTCCGTAACGGTTGTGATATGGCTTGCAGAAACATCCATTTCCTTTGATAGCCCTGTTGCATTTTTTATTTCAGAAAAAGCTATATTTTTCAAAACAAGAAATTCACTGCTATTAATGGATTCACCGTAAATGACAGATAACTCTTTACGCATTGTTCTAAACATATTCTTGAATTCTTTTTCTAAAAGATATAATTTATCTTGTTTTAAAATGATAATCATTCCTTTAATTTTATATGAAGGCGATATTCTAAACGCTTTAAGTATAAAGGTAAATAGGCCATAAGTGTAGTATTATCCTTCAAAAAAAAATAAACCAGTATTGATTGGTTTATTTTTCTATGATTTTCGCCCTGCCCCCGGATTTTATCCCCAGTTTTTTACTGGTTTTTTACAGTTACCCGAGATTTTCCAGCCCTTCCACGATTCCTGCTTTATCAAGTTCTTCACCGATGATAACCAAATTCAAAGGCAAATTCAGCCCTTCCTGCAGAAAAAGCGGCATTCCATAGGAATATTGAAACAGATATGGATAATCAGAATGTGAAAATTTGATGTAGCCCTTCATTCTGTATATGGTATCAGGAAGGCTGCGCAGCCATTCTTCAAATTCCTGCTGTTTTATTGCATCTTTGAACCGGTGCACTAGCGCCTCAAGCTGCAAACTGTGCTTGGATCCTGAAATTTTGGAAGCATCTTTTGGCTGCATATTCATGTTCCTGATCATATCCAATGAAATACTTGCCTGGCTGGTTAGCAGGCAAAAGGCCTTTGGATTAATATCCTGAATGCTAAAAAGGATTTGGCCTGCATCAATTTCACTGACAAGATCCTGTTTATTCAGCAAAATCAAATCAGCATGGCGAATTTGCTCGAAAAGAAGCTGCCGGAGATGAGGAGGAAGCTTTTCTCTGTCTTTCCACCTTAAGAGGTCAACCACTCCAACAATCCCTTTGTATATAAGCTGATCTGCAAAGAGCGGCGACATGATGCTGTCGAGCACTTCCACCGGATGGGCTGCACCAGTGGTTTCAATATAGATGGAATCTAAATCATTGGAAGATAAAAGCTCATGCAGCTGCACTTCAAGCTTGTCCTGAATACTGCAGCAAATGCACCCGTCAAATAATTCTTTAAGAGGAACATCCTCCCCGATCAAACCAGTATCCACAGATATGCTGCCTAATTCATTAAGCAATACCGCAATTTTTCTGCCTGCCTTTTTTTCTTCTTTTATTATATTTCTCAGCAGCGTTGTTTTGCCGCTGCCCAGGAAACCGCCAAGTATGTAAATTTCTGTTTTCTTCATTATTTTTCTCCTAATTCTGTTTCTTTATTACCCTTTATTTTAACATATTCCTGCATGCAGTGAATGCGGCATTTATCTGATATGGCTTTATATTCTGGGGGACTACTTATTTTTAGAAGATTTGGTTTGGATGAAAATAGTATCCTGTCTTGAAGCGATTAATATCTCCGTAAACCGCTCATATGGAATAAATATCCATAAATTGTTCAATTTGTGCTATAGTGAAAAGAAAAAGCATTTTAGCTTTTAAATTTTACTGAAACAACAGCAGACTGCATTAACTATACAAGTTCAACAAATATGTATTCCTGCTCAGTAATAAAGATGTATTTGGGCATTAACGATCCTGCTGCAGCAAATGATTATGAAGGAATCATTAAGGAGCTGAACAAATGAATAAGGGAGCAAAAATCATTACTTCCTTTGTTTTGGCTTTAGGGGTGTTATATGGGTGTTTTTATGCCCGCAATCTTCATGCAGCTCTGAAAACAGTAACGGCTGGTGCAAAATACACCGCTCCTGAAAATGTGAATCACTTTATTATGGAAGCAGAGTTAATAGCCAAGGTTACTAAAGTGGATGAAAAGAATGTGGCAGAAGTTATTCAAAGTTTATCCGATTCAAGTTTAAGTTTTGAAAGTCCATACACAGAGTCCACTTTTAAAATAGAAAAAATTTATCAAGATGCTAAATCAAAGTTCAAAGTAAATGATGAAGTGATTGTTCAGGAATTTGCCGGATATACTCAAAATAAATTAACAGGCCAAAGAACCTTCTATACTTCTGAGGACTATGAATTAACCAAAAAAGGGGATTCATACCTAATAGGTGTAAGAGAAAGCAAATCTTCTAAAGGAAAGTATGTGTGGATTGGGCATATATTCGGGAAATACTCTCTGGAATCCGCTGATGCGAAAAAGGTTGAGTCTCACATGAATCGGGAGGTATTAAAGGAATACAAAAAATTTGAACACGAGTTAAAAGGAAAGTTTAATTAATTTCAGGCAAACCCTATACGAATCTTTAATAATTTTAGGACAATAGTTCTCATAAACTATTGTCCTCTTTAGTTGTAATGTATATGTTATACATTATTTGCAGAGTTTTCTGTGTCGTACGTTAAACAGGCAATACTCACTTTACACATGTTTATCCAGACCCATGAAAGACTATAAGAATGAATAGGAATATGCTTTTAAAGAATCTGCCGGAACTTTAAAAAGAGTAAAGGAAAAGGCCGTCCATCCCTCTTTTTTGGGGACGGATGGCCTTTTGGCTTCCGATATGTTTTATTCAGGCCTGGATTTCTTCTTTTTCATAGATTGGCACCCAGCCTTCCGTTGTTACAAAAATACGGACAGCCACAACTTTGCGGTCCTCCTGAAGGGTAAAATAATGGCGGACAGATTCCGGTACGCTGATTAAATCACCAGGATCCAGATTCACATCGAACCATGTACCTTCTTTTCCTTCAATGGCAAATAAGCCATGTCCGCTTACAATAAAACGAACTTCGTCATCTGAATGATGGTGCTCTTGTTTAAAATTGCTGAGTAAGGCGTCAAGATTTGGGGTAGAATCCGAAAGTGTAATCACATCATGGGATTTATAGCCCCTTCTATTGGAGATTTCCGTGATTTCTTCTTGAAAGGACTGAAGAATCTCATTCTTTTCTTCATCAGTAAGCTGAAATTTTTCCCTTAATTGCTCTGGAAGTTTTTCAATATCCCAGTTTTCATAAATAACACCCTCGTTTTGCAGAAAAGCATGTACCTTTTCCCTTCCTTCAATCAATTCAGCTTTTCCATGAATTTTAATGCTCGCCATGTATAATCCCTCCAATTTTTATAATGAAACTGCATATGCAGCCTGCTGCCTTAATAGCAGATGATACTGAAAAAGAAATTCGCTTGCCTCAAGATACTTCTTTGCTTCCAGCGGTGTCCTTCCCCATACTGTAATTCCATGATTGCGGATCAATATGGCACCGGCGGAGCTTTCAATAAACTTCGAAAATTCCGTTGAAAGAGCAGGTATATCCGCATGATTATGCACAATCGGAATTGTGAACTCTGCATCTTCCTCCCATCTTCCAGTGGCTTTGATAATTTCATGGTCTTTGAAGGTCACTTTTCCTTTATCTGCGTAAAGATCTGAAATGACGTTATTTTCCACGGTATGGATGTGGAGGACACAGCCTGCATCGGTTTTTCTGTAGATTTCCGTATGCAAAAGAGTTTCAGCAGAAGGCCGCAGCACTGTTTCTTCAGCCGGCAGGCCATTTTCATCTGCAAGCAGAAAATCTTCACTGGTCCTCTTTCTTTTATCCTTTCCGCTGGCAGTAATCAGAAAGGTTTTTGTTCCTTTTACCTTGATGGAAAGGTTTCCGCTTGTTCCCATAAACCAGTCCCGTGCGGCAAGTTCATCCTTGATATCAGCAAGCTCCTGCCATTCTTTTTCATAGATACTCATACACTAAGCCGCCTCCAGTTTTAGCTTAAGGATATTTATACAATCAAAAAATGTTTGAAAGGGCTGATAGCTGATTCCTTCTTCCCTGCATTTTTCAATCAGGAAATCTCTTGCTAAAACCAAATCTGCTTCTTTGGCTGCTTCAAAGTCAGTGATAGAATCGCCAATGACAATTTTATAGGTATCAGCTTCCGAGATCTTCCTCATGATGGAAGGCTTGCAGCAGCCGCATCCATTCTGGCATTGGTCATCACAGGAATTCGGCCATTCTATCTTAATGTTTTCCTGTTCAAAGACCGCCTTATTGCAGTATAAAAGATCCAAATCCAATATATTTTCAAGCAGTGGTTCAATAAAGAAATCAATCCCGCCGCTGACAACGTATAAAGGGATCCTGTTTTGCCTGGCAAATGCAACAAATTCCCGGAATCCGTCACGAATAACAGCACTGCTTTTGACAAATTCGATAATGTCCTGTTCAAGCCCGCTATCGAGCAGGGAAAACATCTTTCCAACACCTTCAGAAATGCTCACTTTCTGGGATAGTACATCATCTTTTATCGATTCCCAGCCTTCGGGAGCGAATTCTTTCATGATTGCGATAATGTTGTCGCTGTTCGTGATTGTTCCGTCAAAGTCGCAAAAAATGATTGGTTTCATAGTCTCTCAGGAACACCTCCCCACAAATCCAGGGCTTTCCGGAGTTCCTGATGATCCCTGGCAGCATCTTCAAGCTTTATACCGTTTAACGAAGCTTCTACAGCCTGGCGGAATGCCTTGCCGCCGCCTGCTGCTCCATCCGGATGGCCATGCACTCCTCCGCCTGCATTTATCACGCAATCCTTCCCGAAATCCTCCATTAAATGCGGCACCATACCTGGGTGGATGCCCGCTGACGGTACCGGAAAGGCTGTATTCCATGGTTCTTCCTCTTTTGTCAGCTGACCGGCGAGCTCAATAGCAATGCTCCGGTCAAGCGCGACATTTCCATATGGTGATGGAAAAAGCGATAAATCAGCTCCAGCATACCTGACAAGCTTGCCTAAAAGCAGCGGATGGGAAACTCCGTAAAATTCCGAAGATGTCAATGAACCGCTGAATGCAGGATGTACCATGATGGGAAGGGAGACATCCTCCAATTCTCTTAAACCCTGTAGAACGTCTAGCCCATATGAAAAGACATTGAATAATAAAGCGTCAGCACCTGCTTCAGCAGCCATCCTTGCTTTATCGGCCAAGGCGAATGTGCTGCCTGTCAGATTGACAGCATATAGTGTCCGCTTTCCTGTTTCTTCGTAGGACTGACGGAGCACTTCCTTTCCCTGGATGATCCGGTCAAGAAAAGGCGTCTGATCGTTTTCAAACAGAATTTCATCATCTTTTACTAAATCAACGCCCCCTTTGGCTTGGGCGCTGAGCTGGCTTTTCAGATACGAAAGATCTCTGCCGATGACTCCTTTAAATATACTCATAACCAGCGGCCGGCCAAACACATCCAGTTTTTCGCGAATCCCCTTTATCCCATATCGCGGACCTGGGAAGGATTTTCTCAAATCCCCAGTTAGTTCAAGATCCAATAACTTTATTGCGCCGTCCAATGAGAGTTTACCGAAGACCGTTGTCAATATTGCCGGAAGATCAGCCGAAAAATTGAGAGCAGGATAAGCAATTTTAATGATGGAGCGAAATGTTTTTTCACCAAAATAATGATTAACATTTTCTCTCTGATCCAGCTCTTCTACAGACAAGACCCTCCCTTTATGCTTTTTGAGCTGCTCTTGTTCCAGGAGGGGCAAATCTGTCCACGTTCCTACTGTTAATCCAAGGGCAATTCCCTCTGCCTTTTTTTCGTGATTTCCTTTTGAATCATGGACCATATATGTTGCTATAACTTCACTCACAGTTTTCACTCCCGGATGTAAAAAATAAAAAAACCTCTTCAGAAAGAAGAGGCCTTTTGAGCCATCTTCTTATCTTTCAGCAAAAAGCTGCAAGAATTAGCACCGTGCCTTGCGGATTTTTCATCCGGCGAACATATTCGCCCCATTTTACAATGGTATTACAGTCGGTTGCCGGGCTTCATCGGGCTAGTTCCCTCCACCTGCTCACAATAAGAAAATGAAATATTTTAATTAATCATGTTTTTTAAATTGTTTAATAATTCATAATCGGAGTATGACAGGAAATTTATTTCTTGTCAATCACTTTCGGAGTTCCATTGTAAAGAATTTGCTGTGCCGCTGCTGCCTGTTATATTCCGTTCTGGCCAGCTGCTTTAAAACACGCATTAGAAGTTAAAATAAATGTAACGCATCTATTCTCCTGACAGCCTCCAAAAGCCTGTCTTCATCGGTGAGCAGTCCTGCCCTCACATAGCCTTCTCCGTATACCCCAAAACCTGCTCCTGCTGCCACTGCAACATGTGCATGCTGAAGCAGGTAATCTGAAAATTCCTGTGAAGTAAATCCCGCTGGAACTTTGAGCCATGCAAAAAAAGAGCCATCTGGCGAAGATACATTCCACCCTATAGAACGCAGGCCTCCGATGAATGCCTTTTTCCGGGATTCATAAATGTTCACCAGTTCTTTGACGCATTCCTGGGAATGCAGCAGCGCTTCTTGTGCAGCCTCTTGGATAGCCGGGAATAAGCTCACATACATATGATCCTGCAAAAGTTCAATCGCTTCTATGACACTGGAGTTTCCTACAGCAAAACCCACACGCCAGCCGGCCATGTTATAGGTTTTGGAAAGTGTATATATTTCAATGCCAATGTCCTTGGCTCCCTGTGTATGAAGGAAGCTCAGAGGTTTTTTTCCGCCAAACCCGATGCCGCCATACGCAAAATCATGAACGACGCAGATGGAGTGCTTCTTCGCAAGCTTTACTGTTTTCTCAAAGAATTCTTCTGTAGCTGCTGCACCCGTCGGATTATTTGGATAGTTTAAGAACATCAGTTTTGCCAAATCGAGTGTATCTTGGCCGATTCCATCATAATCTGGCAGAAAACCGTTTTCCTGCAGAAGCGGCAGGGTTTTGATTTTGGCCTGCGCCATTGCTATCCCGGACATATAATCAGGGTACCCGGGATCTGGAACCAGCGCTATGTCACCTGGATTCATCAGGCATTGCGGCAGTTCTACAAGCCCCGCTTTTCCGCCGAACAGGATGGCAACTTCTGAATCGGGATCAATTTTGACATTATATTCTCTTTCATAAAATTCTGCTGCAGCTTCTTTCAGTGACCGAAGCCCTTTGAATGGCGAATATTTATGATTAACAGGATTTTCGGCAGCCTGCTGCAGCTTTTTAATAATATGCTGGGGTGTTGGCATATCCGGATTTCCTTGCCCTAAATTGATTACATCATGTCCTTGTTGTGTTATGCTGTTCACCTTAGAGACCAGTGAAGCAAAAAACTGCTGAGGCAGATTTTTGAGCAGCTCTGATTTTTGGAATTCTATCATTTTGGCACCTTCTCTGAAATTTCTTGAAATTCTCGTCACAAATGATATATCTTAAAATTACTAATGTAAAGAAAATTCTATGAAATCATGGAGGAAGATAACATGAAATGGAAAATAGCGTGCATACAAATGGATATATCCTTTGGCAGACCCGCACAAAATTATGCCAGGGCAGAAGAGCTCATCCGTAAAGCTGCAGAGGAAAGCCCGGATATAGCGGTTTTGCCTGAGCTTTGGACAACGGGATATGATCTCGGCAGGCTGGATGAAATAGCTGATGACGAAGCTGCCGAAACCGTGGCATTTTTGCAGAATTGCGCAAAAGAATACCGCATCCACTTAGTGGGCGGTTCTGTTGCGAAAAAAACTGCAGAAGGAATAACAAACACCCTCATCGTCATCAGCAAGCATGGCGAGCTGATTAAAGAGTATGATAAACTTCACCTATTTCGCTTGATGGACGAACATCATTATCTGCAGCCGGGAAAAGAAGATGGACTTTTTTCTTTGGAAGGCATGCTTTGTGCAGGCTTTATTTGCTATGATATTAGATTTCCGGAATGGATACGGACCCACGCTGCAAAAGGTGCACAAGCCATATTTGTTTCTGCGGAGTGGCCTAAGCCCCGCCTTGCACACTGGCGAGCCCTATTGATCAGCAGAGCAATTGAAAACCAGGCATATGTTGTGGCAGTAAATCGCTCAGGCAGTGACCCGAAAAACATGTTCGCAGGACATTCCATGATAATAGATCCTTGGGGGGAAATTGTGGCTGAAGGTGCAGAAGAAGAAGAAATTATCACAGGAACCATCGATTTTGCCAAAACTGAAGATGTCCGGAAGCAAATTCCCGTTTTCTCTGACAGGCGGCCGGAATTTTATTGATATTCTAAAAATTCGGCGTTGACAAATGTTTTTAAATATTGTTATTATTCATTTCAGGAACCAGAAAAAAACTTAATAGAATCAACTTTCTCTTATCAAGAGCAGGCTGAGGGTTATGGCCCTATGAAGCCCAGCAACCGACCGTAATTCCATTGTGAAATGGGGCGAAACATTTTCGCCGGATCCAATCCTTAAGGCACGGTGCCAATTCCATCAGAAAGAAATTTCTTTCTGGCAGATAAGAGGTGCGAAGCCTACACTTCAAGCCTCTTTCTTTTTAGAAGGGGGCTTTTTCCTTACCCCCGGATACATTACTTGGAGGGATCACTCATGACTGAAGCTGAACATATACATTATGAACCACTGACCGAAAAAACCGCTCTTGAGCTCGTGCACCGGCTTGGATTATTTGAAGATGCGCGCAGCTTGAGCTGCAGGGAAATAGGCGATGGCAATTTAAATTATGTTTTCCGCATTACTGAAAAAGACACATCGAAGGGAATCATTATCAAACAGGCCCTGCCATATGCCAAAGTAATCGGGGAATCCTGGCCGCTTACAATCAAACGGGCAGCCATTGAAGCAAATGCACTTGTCATTTTTGGAAGCTATTGCAAGGAATATGTGCCTAAGGTTTACTATTCTGATGAAAAATTGGCCATTACCGTGATGGAGGACCTATCACACCTGACCATTGCACGCGAGGGACTGATAAATGGCGAAGAATATCCCCTGCTGTCAAAGCATATAGGGGAATATATAGCTAAAACTCTCTTCTATACTTCGGATTATTTTTTGGATCACACAAAGAAAAAGGAATTGGCGCGACAGTTTACCAATCCTGAATTATGCCATATTACAGAAACTTTTGTTTTCACAGATCCCTTTTTCGATAGTGAATCCAATGATTATGAAGCAGAGTTGAATGAAGAAGTCCAAGCTATTTGGCAAAATAATATGTTGAAGCTTGAAGTAGCTAAATTAAAGAAGAGCTTTCTGACCGAGCAAGAAGCGCTCCTGCATGGAGATCTTCATACAGGAAGCATTTTTGCAGGCAGGCAGGAAACCAAGGTAATAGATCCCGAATTTTCTTTTTATGGACCTATTGGATTTGATTTGGGACAGTATATGGCAAATCTGCTTTTTCAGGCTTTCAGCAGATCACAAGAGTCAAAAGAAGCCATCTTCACCCACCTGCATGATGTTTGGGACTCATTTGCGGAGGTTTTCACTGCCCTTTGGAATGCACAGGGACAGGAAGCTTTTTGCAGAACAGAAGGCTATCTGGAATTTGTTCTGAATAAAATCACCAATGATGCCTTTGGCTTCGCAGGCTGTGAATTAATCCGCAGGACAATCGGTTTGTCCCATGTCAAGGATCTGGACAGAATTCAAGATAAGGACACACGTATTTCAGCTAAAAAAGAGGCCCTGAGAATCGGAGAATTTTTAATAAAGAACAGGAAGCAGCTGGATATTTCACTGGTGACAGAAGCGGTGAGCCAGCATAACCTTTCACTTTCATACACTGCTAAATTATGATTCCGAGGAGATTATCATGCAAAAAACGACAGATATCCCTTCTTCCATCCAGTGGAAGGACACTCACATAACTATTCTTAACCAGCAGTCCCTGCCTCAGGTTACGGAGTTCATTGACCTTTATACGATACAAGATGTTTATGACAGCATCACCACCCTTAAAGTCAGGGGGGCTCCGGCAATCGGTATTGCCGCTGCGTACGGCATTGCACTTTCTGCTTCTGCATTTATTGGAGATGACCTTTTGGCATTCAGAAAAAAAATGGAAGAAGATATTTCCTTCCTTTCTTCTTCACGGCCAACTGCTGTCAATTTATTCTGGTCATTAAACAGAATGAGGAAAAAGCTTAATGATGCAAGCAGTGTTAATGGAGCCAAAACCGATTTGAAACATGAAGCCATCGCTATTTTCACTGAAGATGAAGCTACCTGCAGGAGCATTGGAGAATATGGATTAACGCTTTTTAAGCCTGGAGATGCTGTCTTGACCCATTGCAATGCAGGTGGTATAGCAACAGCAAGATACGGCACCGCTCTTGCCCCCTTTCACTTGGCAGCTGAAAAGGGAATGAACCTTAGGGTGTATGCGTGTGAAACAAGACCTGTCCTTCAAGGAGCAAGACTGACTGCCTGGGAGCTGATGCAGGCTGGTGTTGATGTGACCCTGATATCCGATAACATGGCTGCACATACAATCAGCACACAAAACATTTCAAGCATCATTGTTGGTGCGGACAGGATCACTGCAAATGGCGATACAGCGAATAAAATCGGCACACTTAGCCTTGCTGTACTGGCAAATCACTTTGGCATCCCCTTTTATGTTGCCGCTCCTTCCAGCACATTTGATTTATCCCTGGAAACTGGAGATTTGATTCCTATTGAAGAAAGAAATCCTAAGGAAATCACTCATATTCACGGAGTGCCAGTCGCCCCTGAAAATGTCTCAGTCTTCAATCCTGCATTTGATGTCACACCTAATCATCTGATTACAGCCATCATAACTGAAGAAGGAATCATTTATCCGGATTTCAAAAAAAACATTACAGATACTATAAAAAACTAGGGAGCTTTGCCCCTAGTTTTGTTTGTTTTCATTATGATCCTTAAACTCTGGTTCTTCTGCAAATTCTGTCTCATAAGATAATCTCCGGCTATAGAGAGCTTTTTTATCCTGAACATTTCCTGTTGTGCTGCGTCTTAAAATATGCCTGTGTACAAATACCTCTGCACCCAGTACAATGACCGCAGAAATAATGCTCCCCCAGGCAATCTGCAAATAATTCTGCAGCACAATGTTCCCGAAAACCCATACGCTGAAATATGTTATTAAAAAATCAAAAGCCAGTGCCGCTTTATTCCCGAGTCTCGGCAGAAGGATCAGGTCACCGAAAATATAGGATACAGTGACTGCAAATAAGCTAAAAGATATAATTTCCAAAAAGGAAGCTTGAAAAAACAAATCCAGTCCGACAGAAAAGGCTATAATGCAAGAGAGGAATTTAATGGCCAAAATTGCTGTATTTTTCACAGGGGTACACTCCTTTTTCTCTTTAATATGAGTCAGCAGCCTGCATTTTATACATATATAAAAGCCGATTCAGCGCGGGCAGCGCCAAATCGGCTTTTTACTTGATCAAGCGGCTTCGTTTCCGTGAACACCGTTTTCCCGATTATTTAGATTGAAGTTCTTTTTTTAATACTTCCTCTGCCTTCTTGACTTGAGTGTCATTGGCAAGGATTTTATTGCGCAATATCTCCATTAGCTTTACAGTCGTTTCGCCTGTAATAATGCCTGTTTTCTTTAAGGAATGGTCACCCTGGAACTTCATGACGGCAGATTTGGTTTGTTCATCGAAAAATCCGTCAGCCTTGCCGGGATTGTATCCTTCTGCTTTCAGCATCTCTTGTGCAGACTGCGTTTCAGCAGACGACATAGATTGCTTCAGCACTTTATCAGGAGAGATAAACGGCAGATTCGCATAGCTTGGAAGCGGTACTGCGATATCAGGTTTTATTCCCTTTTTATGAATCCAATTTCCGTTTGGAGTCAGCCATTTTGCAATCGTATATTTGATATTGGATCCATCACTGAAATCCTGTGAAGTCTGCACAGTGCCCTTGCCGAAAGATTTTTCCCCGATAAGTTTTATACCAGCTGCTTCACTTACAGCTCCGGAGACAATTTCGGAGGCGCTTGCGCTTCCTTTATCGATTAGCACAACAACAGGAAGCTTTAACTCGCCATTATTTTGAGATTTTATAATTTCTTTCTTTCCAGCTTTATCTTCTACCTGAACAATCACTTTTCCATCAGGAACGAACATGCTGGCAATTTTCATAGCCTGGTCAAGAAGCCCGCCCGGATTTCCTCGCAAGTCAAGGATAAGACCCTTCATGTTCTTCTTTTTCATTTGGCCAATTGCTGTTTCAAGTTCTTTTGACGTATTATCGGAAAAGCTTGTCACCTGGATCCTTGCAATTCCCCCTGATAGCATTTCAGGATATACTGTTTCAATCGGGATTGTATCCCGCTCAATACTTACTTGTATAGGGTTGGAATCATCTCCTCTTGAAATCTCGAGATCTGCCTTTGTCCCTTTTTTACCGCGGATTTTCAATACCGCTTCTGTAGCGCTTAATCCCTGAAGGCTCTTGCCGTTAACACTCAGGATGACATCATTAGGTTTAAGGCCTGCCTTTTCGGCAGGTGACCCTTTAATTGGGGAAACCACCATGATTTTTGAGTTTTGCTCCTGAATCTCTGCCCCAATTCCCTCGAATGAGGAAGAAATGCTTTCATGGAAGCTTTTTGCTTCCTTATCCGTCATATAGTCGGAGTAAGGATCGCCTAGTGCTTCCACCATTCCATTTATTGCCCCGTTGACAAGCGCCTTATCATCTATTTTCTGATAATACTGGCCCTTGAGTGTATTATAAGCAGAAAATAGCTTATTAAACTCCGGATGGTCTCCCTGCGTCTTTGCCACAATTGGAGCTGCTTTATCGTTCCCAAATGTAAGGGCAATCGTAGTAATTCCTGCCGTTAAAAAAATGAGCAAAAAAATCCCCATAATGAAAGGGAACCTTTTAATTTTAATAAATTTGGGTTCACTATTGTTTTCATGCTGCTTCTTTTCTTCTTCCACTAACCTTCACCACTTTCACCAATCAAAACTGGACTGTTTTATATTCAGGCATTTTATGATTATTTTAACAGGTTTGTCAGCAAACAAAAAATATTAATGATCTATTTTAAGGAATTATAGAAAAAGCCGGCATTCTAAAAAAATGATGCCAGGGCTTTCGGGGACATAAAAAATGCAGGCAGTCCAGCCAATGGCATATGCCAAATTCATGGTGTGTCATGCCATTGGCTTTACTGCCCGATCTCCTTATGGGGGGGTGGCAGGACCGCTTACTCTGCCGCTGCCGCTTCCAATGCAACTTCGATCATTTCATTAAAAGTGGTCTGCCTTTCTTCTGCTGTGGTTTCTTCTCCAGTTAAAATGTGATCGCTGACAGTTAAAACGGAAAGAGCTTTGCGCCCGAATTTGGCAGCAATCGTATAAAGAGCCGTTGTTTCCATTTCAATGGCCAGGATCTGGTATCTTGCAAGCTTCTCTAAGTCAGCGTTATCATTATAGAACTGATCGGCTGTGAATACATTTCCCGCTTTTAGGCGAAGGCCTTTTTTAAGACCTGCATCATAGGCTTTTCTTAGAAGATCGAAATCCGCTGTCGGCGCATAATCAATTCCCCCGAATGCCATCCGGTTCATCTGTGAATCTGTTGATGAGCTCATGGCAAGGATTACATCACGGACCTTGACATCTTTCTGGATGGCTCCTGCTGTTCCTACACGGATCAAATTCTGAACATTATAGCTTGAAATCAATTCATTCACATAGATGGAAATAGACGGTACTCCCATGCCTGTTCCCTGTACGGAAACTCTCTTGCCCTTATATGTACCTGTATAGCCAAACATGTTTCTTACTTCATTATATAATTTGGCATCTTCCAAAAAGGTTTCTGCTATGTATTTAGCCCGAAGCGGATCTCCCGGCAATAAGACCGTTTCTGCAATTTCGTTTTCTTTTGCACCAATATGTACACTCATTGTATTGTCCTCCTCATTGTAAAGGATATTCATATATCCTACATTAATATAACACACAGGCCTCTTGAAAGGGAAATAGAACTATATGAATGGGCATCTCCAAAAGAATACTATATGGCTTAGTTCTGTGCTGCTTAGGATCCCTCCTGGTTTCCGGAGTTTAGCATTTCAGCTCCACAAGCGGGCCAGATGTCAGGAGCATAAATAAAAATAACGGCAAATAAATAAAACGGCGGGGGTGTCCGCCGTTTAGCTTCTCGAATCATTTTCATTAAAAGGGCAATCCATCTGCCGGCTTTATTGCCGCCTACTCATCAATTTCTTCATCAATGATGCTTTTTTCAAGCAAATAGTCGAATGTAATATCAGCGATGTCTTCTACTTCTTCTGCTGTAGGAATATAGCCCCTTTTCATAAGCTCTCTAAAAAAGAACTCGGCAATTTCTTCCGTATCAATAAATACCTCGATTTCCCGCATATCATCGCCCCCTCAATAAGATGTATGAAAAAAACAAGACAAATATTCCTTGTCTATTCGTGTGAATCCGTAAAATCGGATCTTCATGAAGCCGGATGGCGTATGGTGTCCCATAGTTTTCATTTTAGCCGCCAGCGATTTTTCATGAAGATGATTCCCGATATTTATTGCCATAGTTATATACTTCGTTTGCAGCCTTTTGGACTTTGATCATCGCAATATTCATAACCTGTTTAAAATCTTCATCGCCAAACATATCATACAACAGCTGATAGTCATTATATAAATCGAGAAGCCCATCGATGAAAGCCAGTTTCTCCGATTTCGTTTTTAACGTTTCCTGCTCGCTTGCGCGGGAATCCTTCTTTGTTTTATTGAGATCTACTTTTACTGGTTTTTTTGCTATAGAGTGAAGCAATCCCAGTTTTTCAATGATGCCGTCAGCCTCTTTTGCATCTGCAATCAGGGTAAGCTCTTCCTCATGAGCCTCAAGCCATTCACCATCCGACACCCTCGAAAGCTCATAAATAACATCTTCCCAGGCATTTTCTTTATACCGCCATATTTCCGTCCTGAAGCCGATTACCTTAAAATAATCGCGGTCATATCCATCAACCTGAACAAGATCGCCAAATATAAATTTGTAATCAATGTCAACTTGTTCTTTTTCATAATGCACTTCGCCTTTATATTCGAAAATATGCTGTAAAGTGCTCTCGATATACAAACCTTCACTATAATTCACTTCATATACATAATTACCGTCGAGATACTTGATATCTGTGATATTGCCGACTGTTCCATACATGATGATCACGACGGTATCGCCTTTCTTGAACTTCGGCTGTTTCCTTTTCCCCATAAGAGACATCCCCTCAGCATAGGTCCTTTAGTTTGATTATTAAATTATATGCAGAAAGAAACAAACAGGTTAAAAAGAAAATCGGCTGGAAATAATCCCAGCCGATAAAAGCATACTGTGCCTTGTGTGACATTAAAAATCAAGGCTGTTTTCGTAAACTTTGTTGCTATGAAACAAGGGGGTGATTTCCGCTCCAGGATGCTTCGCTTTCCGCGGGGCGTGCGCTGAGCCTCCCAGGCTTCGTCTGCTTAGGTCTCACCTGTCACGTTAATCCCACAGGAGTCTCCGCACCTTCCGCTCCAATCAACCTGCTATAACAATGGAATTGCCTCGAGAACTGTTTAAGTAACAACAATCTTTAAGAAAAGAGCCAAAATCAAAGACCTTTTTCATCTTCTTGGTAAATCTCCCAAGCCTCATCGAAAATCGACATGCTATTAAGATAATGGCCGTTCATTTCAAGATATCTGCTTACTTCATCATAGCTTTTTGATTGTTTGGGAAATCCATGGTCTTCATAAGCACGATTCGCAAATTTGGTTAATTCATCTATGTCTTTGGGCTGCCTGTATTTCATTAAAAAAGAATAAAAAGCCTTCATCAGAAATCAAATCCTCCTCATTTTCTCCCGGACATCCGCTTTGCCGCTTATTGGATTGTTGCCTAGAAGTATTTAAGCACGGAAATCCACCGCAAGGCAAGCAGGATGATTAACAACATCATCTCCTCCAGCAAGGAAAGGATATGCTCAACTTAAAATTCCCAGCATGATGCAAATGGATAATAGGGTGAGCAGGATTGATCCCTTACATTTGTTTTGGGTATAGAATTGAAGTTTACACTGAGGCTTAGTATGTATCGGGTCTTGGTAAACTATTTATTTGGACTTAGAAGAATATTTCCAATAAACCCCTTTTTAAACCAGGAAAAACAGCCGATTATTATAATAAAGCAAAATAAGTCAAACCCCTTAGAAAATAAGGGATTTGACCTGCTGCAGTGTGAGTTATATTGGCTGTTTTCGTAAATGTTGCTGCCATGGAACAAGGGGATCGCTTCACAGAACATATGAAAAAACAACAATCATTAAGAAAAGAGCCTTTATATTTTAAGTATAATACGTTGATTGTAACGGAAGGTGTGAGAGTTCTACAGGCTCACCGCACGCCCCGCAGATAAGAGCATCCTGCAGCGGAAATCAGCCGGACATTTTACAAAGGCGATCTCTTTTAAAAAAATTTCAGTGGACTCTGTATTCGGGTGCAGGATTAACCCCTCGCCAATCTTACCGGTTTTTAGGTAAAGTCAAAATAATTTCTTTTTAGCAGCCTTTCTTTTTTCAGCAGTTCCCCGTAGGAGATCACTTTTTCAAGTGTTGAGGTGTTGATTAAAAACAGCTGATCTTCAATCGTTTTGACGATATCTTCCGTCTGAAAACTGGCTTTGCAGTCACTGCAGAGCTTTGAAGGTGTTTCCTTTATTTCAATGGCTTTTGTGCCATCCGGCAGCTCCCAGTATACCGACTCCTTATGATTTGTGAGCACTCCATCACCGCACCAGGGACAAAGTTCCATTTCAATCACCGCCTTTTGTTTTCAGCTCTTTGGGCTGTGGCTGATTTTTTTGCTGTGCCTGATATTTTTTTTCTTTTAACGTATCCCGTTTTTCACGCTGATCCTTTAAAGTGGTATGGACGGGATCAGATGTGTAATCCTTCCTTTTATCCATTCGTTTTAATCCTTCAGGAACAAGGTTAAATTGCTTATCATTCATTAAACCTGCGATTCCAGAGTCTGAGCTTTTTTGCATATAATCCGGGTAAACCCCTGCAAAATAGCCATCAGCCCTGCCAGGTGTGTAATTCTCCGTTTCCGGATAAGTAGTAATTACACCTTCGAAGTTCCGCAGGACGGTTTTTGACGGTGATTGTGAAATAATATAGTTTGGCTGCAGTGAAATCTTGCCACCGCCCCCTGGTGCGTCAACAACGAAGGTAGGGACAGCATAACCGGACGTATGCCCTCTCAATCCCTCGATAATTTCCAGTCCCTTTGAAATCGGTGCCCTAAAATGTCCGATGCCTTCAGATAAATCACATTGGTAAATATAATAGGGCCTTACCCTTATTTTCACTAAATCATGAACCAGTTTTTTCATAATCGGCACACTATCATTAATGCCGGCAAGTATCACAGACTGATTCCCGACCGGCACTCCGGCGTCAGCAAGCATCTCACAGGCTTTTTTAGATTCCTCTGTAATTTCTATAGAGGTATTGAAATGGGTGTTCAGCCAGACTGGATGATATTTTTTCAGGATACTGCACAGATTTTCTGTAATGCGCTGCGGGAATACAACAGGCGCCCTTGTGCCTATGCGGATGATTTCAACATGAGGGATTTCCCTCAGATTTTTCAGGATATATTCCAATATGGTGTCATTGATCAGCAGCCCGTCTCCGCCGGAAATAAGGACATCCCTTACAACAGGTGTTTCACGGATATAGTGAATCGCTGCATCCAGCTGCTTTTTGGGAACACCCATGCCAATTTGTCCGGAAAACCTTCTTCTTGTACAGTATCTGCAATACATGGAACACTGATTTGTCACCAAAAATAGGACGCGGTCCGGATATCTGTGAGTCAGGCCCGGAACCGGTGAATCTTCATCTTCATGAAGAGGGTCTTCCATATCATATTTTGTCTTATGCAATTCTTTAGAAATGGGCACAGACTGCATCCTGATCGGACAGCGCGGGTCCTCCTGATTCATCAGGGATGCATAATAAGGAGTGATATTCAAAGGAATTGTTTTCGTAGAGATCCGCACACCTTCTTCTTCGTCTTCTGTTAAATGAATGACCTTTTTCAAATCATCCAGGGTCCTGATTGTATTCGTCAATTGCCATATCCAATTGTTCCATTGCTCATCACTAACGTCTTTCCATAATTCAATATCCTTCCAGTGGCGATCTGGTTTAAATAAGTCGTAATGCATACTATTTCCTCCCCAAAAAACTTGATACTTACATTTAATGCAAGAATCGTGCCAAAATAGACAATTACCTCTCATTTCCATAAATATTTCATCTGGTTTGCAGGTGTGCCGGATGTGCCCTGGCTTCTAATTACTGCAAAAAAATCCTGTACAAGCGCAACAGGATTTTTCTTTTGCTATTTCTTCCCCTTCTGAATCTTGTATTGAAGCGTTTGCCTCGGAATGTCAAGCAGCCTTGACGCCTTAAGGATATTGCCTTCTGAAGCTGCAAGAGCCTTTTCAATCAATTGGGACTCCGTTCGCCTCACTGCCTCACGTAAAGGCAGGAACTCCGGAAATTTCGGCGTTTCCCGAGGAACTGCCTGTAAAGATACCGGAAGATCGCTGTTTTGCAGCTGCTGTGTTTCAGTTTGGTTGATCATGAACTCAATCGTATGCTTGAGCTCTCTGACATTTCCAGGCCATTGATAGTCAATAAAGGTTTTTCTGACAGCTTGGGTTAAATCAGTAACATTGCGGCTGAATTTTTCATTAAAATAATTCATAAAATGATGGGAAAGCATCAAGATATCCTCTTTTCGCTCACGGAGCGGGGGCAGCTCATAGCTCATCACGTTCAGGCGGTAATATAAATCGCCCCGCAGGAGGTTTTCTTTTACCGCTTCAGAAGGGGGAATATTCATTGCCGCCATTACCCTTACATCCGTTTTGATGCTCTTGCTTCCTCCGATTCTCCGTACCATGCCGTCTTCCAGCACCCTCAAAAGTTTGGCCTGCAGGGCCACAGGCATGGATTGCAGTTCATCCAGAAAAAGTGTCCCTCCGTTTGCAAGCTCGAATAATCCCCCGCGTTCCACAGCGCCGGTATAGCTGCCTTTGGCAGTTCCAAACAGGAGGCTTTCAAGCAGCGCTTCAGGGAGAGCGGCACAGTTTTGGGCAATAAATGGGCCATTCCTTCTTTTTGACTCATTATGGATGCTTTGTACAAAAAGCTCCTTTCCTGTACCGCTTTCTCCATAAATAAGCACAGGTGAATCGGCTAGCGCGGCTTTTTTGGCCTGCTCAATTTTTTTTCTGAACTCAATGTTTTCTGTAAGAATATCTTTAAAAGTGAAGAATGCCCCGCTTGTTCCTGTCTTTACTGCCGGTTTTGTCTTTAGTGTATGCTCTAAATCCAGAAGCCGCTCAGAAAGGACTTTCAGCTTGGAGAAATCCTTCGCAATTTCAACAGCACCGATAAGTTCCTCGCCGACCTTTATAGGAAGGGTAGTGTTCATGGTTTCTATTTTCCTTCCATGCAGGTTCAGGTAAGTCTGGCTTTTGTGAATAATGGGCTCTCCTGTCTGCAAAACCTGAAGCAGGGTCGATGAGTGCCTGGTCAGGGAGGGGAAAACCGACAATAACGGCTTCCCCAAAACCTCATTCGCCTTCATTCCATCATGGTTTGCTGCCACTTCGTTATAAAATATCGTCCGCCCGTCTGTGCCGACTACATGTATTCCTTCGTCTATGCTCTTTAATATGGCTTCCAGCACTTCATTCGTATTAAATTCTTCCTGCATGTATGGCCTCCTATCTCTCTTTTTACTAATATATGAGATGATGCCGGAAACTTGCCAAATACATGCCGGATTTTTGGCAGCTATGCTAAATTCTTTACCCAAACATTCATATCTTCCAGCTTGTCAAAAATATAACAGTTGTTGGCCATTCTTCCTTTATATGTATAATCAAGCTGTTGAAAGGCCGCATTCATGCCAAAAGAAAGTGAACGCGCTATTGAATACAGACAAAAAGTCCCTTTTTCAAAAAGATCCTCTTCAAGCCTTGAAAGCAATATTTTCATAAGTCCAAATTGCCGATGATCCGGCAGGGTTGCGCAATCTGTCAATTCTGCATTATGGTAAACAGCGCTGCATTCTGCTGAAGCAGCACTGACAATCTTTCCGCCAAATGTACAAATAAAAAAAACAGTGTCTTTGCCCATGCACTTTTTGATATATTCCGGGTCATTCATAGGGACAGGATATATTTCGAATACAGCAGAATAAAGGGCAGCCAATTCATCAGCATCCTCCATCACGGCTCTTCTTGCACCATAGCCAGCTGGGAGACTGCCGTTTTCAGGCTTCCTTTTAAGCTTTGTTACTTCTTCCAGAATAAGATCCTCCTTTGCCCAGAATGCGCTGTTTCTTCTTTGTTCGGTAAAGTACTTGGAGAACAGATAACAGTCACTGCCAAGAAAGTATCCCGGTATACACGCTTCCAGCACGAAGCCCTTTTCCAGCAGGTGCATAGCCTGTTCCTTCCTTGCTTTAAATATAAGTTTTTCTGCATTTATTTCACGGGCTATCCTGATGGACTCCCCGGATATTTGAGCAACCTGGCCCAGGCAGTCATCTGTTCTTGCTCTTTTGTTAAAAGCATCTAATGTAATGGAAAGGGAGAATCCCGGTTTCATTATCGTTTTTTCTTCCGGCTGCATTACAAAATCACTCCTTTTCCGTTTTTGAATTGCAGCTTTCCCATCTCTTTTCAGGATTAATCTGATTTTATTCCGCACCAGTTAATGATCGTAAGCGCAATAACTTCAGCGGCCTGTATCATTTTGTCCACCTCAATATATTCGTTCGCTTCATGGGCGCACTCCGTAACTCCGGGACCAAAAACAATGACAGGTGTTTCTCCCACATTGGAAAGATAACCTCCATCAGTTCCCCAAGGCGAAGCCTCTAATACAGGTTCAGAACCCAAGGCATCCCTGTATTCATCCGATATCGCCTGCAGCAGGGGATGTTCAAGATCCAAGTTACCCGGAAGCCATCTTGCCCCGAACCATTCCAATTCCACTGGCTTATTTTGAAACCATTCATGGCTTGCATTGATTTCAGAAACAAAGCGCTCAAGAGCCTGTTCAGCGCTTTCAACCGTTTCCCAGGGAGAAATTCCAAATCTTCCTTCAATCACTGCTTTATCAGGGACGGACGAAGGCCATTCACCGGCAGAAATTTTTCCGATATTGATTGGTATAGGGATAGGTATATTTTCGTACAGGCGGCTTTTAATATTAGCATTCCTCTTCTCTTCCAGCCTTTTAATCGCTGCCAGCACCTCTGAAGCTAAATCTATGGCGTTCACTCCCTCGTACCTTGTCCCGCCATGTGCCGATTTACCTTTGATGGTCAGCCTGAACCACATGGATCCCTGCTGCAGCGGAAATATCTTCATATTGGTCGGCTCCGGGATGATAGCCCCGTCCGCCTTATATCCTCTCAGCACAGCAGCTAGAGTTCCCGCTCCGCCGCTCTCTTCTTCTATTACGCTTTGAAAAATCACGTCGCCTTTAAGAGGAATATTGAGAGCTGCCAATGCTTCAAGAGCCATAAGCAAAGAAACCGTTCCTCCCTTCATATCTGATGCTCCCCTGCCATATATCCTTCCTTCATGAAAGGTGCCGCTGTATGGGTCATCGTCCCAGTCTTCTGCATTTCCTTCAGGAACTACATCAATATGGCCATTCAAAATCAGTGATCTGCCGCCTCCGCTTCCTTTTTTAACGGCTATTAAATTCGGATTCTCACTAAAATTCGTCCGGTCACAATAAAAGCGCGGATGATTTCTAAGCGTTTCATCCCCAATTTCCCATAAATCAATTTCAAGCCCCAATTCCCGGCACTTTTCCACGATAATCGCCTGCGCCTTTCCTTCATTCCCTCTCTTGCTTGGCTCCTGGATGAGCCTTTGAAGAAGCTTAATGGCATTTTTTTCACTGCCGCTCAGCCACCTGCTGATTTCTTTTTGGTATGTCATCAGGCATCCTCCTCTAAATGATCTTTAGTTTTGATGAAACGATAAATTTGGCTGATGTTTTTTGAACAACATCCGATACGGAAAATGGCTTGAATAGATCACTTAAAACCAGACCTGCTTCACTTACAGAGAAAACACCCATTTCAGTGATGACCATATGTACGCAGCGCTTTGATGTAAGCGGCAGGGTGCAGGTTTCTACAAGTTTGGGAGCTCCCCATTTATCGGTATGGTTCATTAGCACAATGACCTTCTTGGCTTTTGAGGCAAGCTCCATTGCCCCGCCCATGCCAGGCACCTTTTTTCCGGGAACAATCCAATTTGCAAGATCACCATTTTCACTCACCTGAAGGGCGCCGAGTACAGTCACGTCAACTTTTCCCCTCCTGATCATTCCAAAAGCTACTGTACTGTCAAAATAAGAAGCACCATTTCTCACAGATACCGGAAAGCCGCCAGCATTGCATAGATGAGGATCTTCTTCTCCTTTTTTTGGCGTCTGGCCCATGCCTGCAATGCCATTTTCAGCATGAAACATGACTGTATGATTTTCAGGTAGAAAATCAGGGACCAGGGATGGTATGCCGATTCCTAAGTTTACAAGCATGCCATTTTTAATTTCTTCTGCCGCCCTTTTTGCAAGCTTTTTTCTTATATCTTCTCCCAGGCCCATTTCCAGGTAACCCCCTTGCTCTCAATGATATGGTCGATAAAAACACCCGGTGAAACAATTTCTTCCGGATCCAGGGAGCCCAGCGGAACGATTTCGCGTACCTCGGCAATTGTCCTGCTTCCTGCCATGGCAACCAGGGGGTTGTTGTTGCGCGCGCTTTTATCATAAACAAGGTTTCCATAGGGATCTGCTTTTTCGGCATATACTATGGCCACATCAGCGGTTATGGCGGGTTCGGCCAAATATCTTTTACTGTCCACGGTGACTACACTTTTATCTCTTTTTACAAAATCATCTTCAAGCCCGATATCCGTTAATATCCCTCCCAGGCCCATGCCTCCTGCCCGTATTCTTTCAGCAAGTGTCCCTTGAGGGGAGAACTCAATTTCCATTTCACCGGATGTCATAAATCCCCCTGCATTCGGATTGGAGCCGATATGGGAAACAATCATTTTCTTCACCCTTCTGGCCGTAACCGCCCGGCCGATTCCAATATCGGGGAAGCCAGCATCATTTCCTATGACAGTCAGGTTTTTCACTCCGCTTTGGAGGATTAAATCTATCAGTCCAGGAGGGGTTCCAACTCCGCCGAACCCTCCAAATAAAATGGTCATTCCATCCTTGAAAACATGTTTGATATCTTCCATGCAACATATTTTGTTAAAAGCATTACTCATTTTTACACCTCCTTAATCGGATTCCATGAATCCCGGCAATGCCTCATTCGTAAAATCGGCAAATGTCAGATCCAGCCTGAAAAGCAGGTCGTTCATTTCTGCTTCAGTGATGGTTAACGGAGGTGCAATCATGACGGCAGATCCTGTTACTCCATCATGGCCGGATGCGGCTGGATAAAGAAGCAAACCGTTTTTCTGTGCCAGGGAAATAAATGTATTCGTTACTTCTGCAGAACGGAGGAAGGGTTCTTTCGTTCTCTTGTTTTTTACAAATTCAATCCCTAAGAGGAGGCCTTTTCCCCTGACATCTCCAATAAAGGTATGATTCTCAGCCGTTTTCTTTAGTGCCTGTTTCAAAAAAATCCCTGAAGCTGCTGCTTTGGAAGCTACATCATGTTTTTCAACATATTCGAGCACTGCCAATGAGACGGCGCAGGATTGAGGATTTGCACTGAATGTATGTCCGCCCATAATGGATTTAGAACCCTGTAAAATAGGCTGTATCACATGATCTGCCATCACCGCAGCTGCAATCGGGGTGTATCCGCCGCTCATCCCTTTTCCGAAGACCATGATATCCGGACAGGCATCCCAGTGGTCACAGGCAAGTGTCTTTCCTGTCCTTCCAAACCCTGTCATCACTTCGTCAGCAATAAATAAAATGTTATATTTTCTGCAAATCCTTTTAATTTCCTGAAAGTATCCTTCTGGCGGAGAAATCGCCCCGCCAGCTGCACCGATAACCGGTTCAGCAATGAACGCTGCAACATGATCCTCCCCTATTCTTCTAATAGACGACTCCAGTTCTTTTGCACAGGCCATCCCGCATGTTAAGGCTTCCATTCCGAGCGGGCATCTGTAGCAATATGGAGGAGGCACAGAGGGAAAGGACTCCAGATATTCTGTAAATCGCTCACGGCGCTGCTGATATCCTGACATGGATAAAGCCCCCATCGTTATGCCATGATAGCTCATCCAGCGCGATATGATTCTGCTCTTTTGCGGTTTCCCTTTTTCCTGCCAGTGCTGAATAGCGATTTTCATGGCTGTTTCAGTTGCCTCTGAACCGCTGTTGACAAAAAAACTCCAGGGCATTTTTCCATCCGTCATCTCCGAGATTTTCGCTGCAAGATTTTCGGCTGCATCACTTGTAAATTGCGAGCGGTATACAAAGGATACTTTTTTCGCCTGCTCTGCCATGGCTGCCGCAATTTCTTCGACTCCGTGGCCGATATTGGCCGTCACTGCCCCGGATGAAGCATCCAAATAATCTTTTCCTTCATGGTCATACAAATACACGCCTTTTCCATGGCTGATTGTCGGATAGCCGGCATCTAGCACTGGCTTTATCAATGAAGATTGCTGTTTCACCTGGCCCACTCCTTTACTCTCTTAAAGGCTGTTTTCGTATACTTTGCTGCTACCTGAACAAGGGGTTGATTTCCGCTCCAGGATGCTCGCTTTCCGCGGGGCGGGCGGTGAGCCTCACAAGCAAAGCTTGCGGGGTCTCACCTTCCCGCTAATCCCGCAGGAGTCTCGCACCTTCCGCTCCAATCAACCTCATCT
>NZ_MLYQ01000073.1:0-2092 GCF_001866725.1 Bacillus sp. MUM 13 | reverse complement strand
CAATAGACCAATGCAAGCGGAAACTTATTTTTATCAAGATTATAATCTCTCCGCAGCACATCGTATTCTTTATCTTCCGGCGTAATGACTTTTCCTGTCAGTCCGCTGTAATCCATCTTTTCACCCGCCAGTACGTCTGATATCTTATCCTCCCAAAATCCTCATGAAGGAAATCCTCTTTATATTATGCAAAAAGGACAAGTATGGTGCAGAGCTTGACTCTTTTATACAAAATGCATGATATCGGAAGCTCAGCAGTTTATAATAATGATAGACAGCTCATATTGGGAGAGACTCTATGAAAAAGAAAAAACGGAAAAAGCAGGCAAATACCATCCTTATAATGCTTGCATTATTAGCCGCATTTTTACTGATAAAACAAGTAATCACGAATACTGCAGAAAACACCGTTCCACAAGTGAAACCAGATCCATATGCAAATGTAAAGAAGTATACTCCGCTCATACAGGACGAACTAGGAAAATACCATCTTCAAAAATATACAGCTGTGCTGGTCGCCCTTATGCAGCAGGAAAGCAAAGGCAGAGGCGGAGACCCTATGCAGGCCTCTGAATCGATCGGCCTTGCCCCAAATTCCATCCATGATCCAAAGAAAAGCATCGAGCATGGCATAAAACATTTTCATAGAACCGTTGTTTACGGAAATAGAAAAAAGGTAGATTTTAAAACAATCATTCAAGCCTATAACATGGGAACAGGATACATCGATTATGTTGCGAGTCACGGCGGTAGGCACAGCGAGAAATTAGCCAAGGATTTCTCCATGATCCAAGTGAAAAAGAAGCCGGATCTTTACACCTGCGGAGGAGATAAGAATAATTTCCGCTATCCGTATTGCTATGGAGATTTCACCTACAGCACAAAGGTCGCACAAAACATCCAAGCCCTCGCAAGCAGCATACCTGCTTCTGCAAAAAGGAAAACCGGCGAGTCCTTTTAGACTGGCCGGTTTTCCTTCACATACTGATCAAACAACAGGTCCCTCATATGGAATAGATGGCATATTGAGAAAATCATAAGAAGCCGCATCTTCGACTCTCTGCAAATACGCATGCAATCCCTCAACAAGCATTAAGTTAGGCACACCACTTTTTTCTTTGATTAATATAATCGGTTTCTGCATGGCAAAGGCATACCCAATTTCAAATGCTGTGCCGCTGTCTGTGCATTTCCCTGTAAAATCATGAATAGCGGCCACAGCATCCGCTCTTCTTAAGAATTTTAAATCCTGCTGAAACGTAGCTTTTCTCCACTCATGCGATCCAAACGCAAGGTGTTTATTTTGATGAAAACGCGCAGAGAAAATATCTGCCACATACGGATTGCGTGATAAGGCATTTTCCAGCCGTTTTACCCTTTCAACCTGCTCCTGATCGAAAAACGGGCTGGCAATGAACACTCTGGCCAGCCTCATTCCTCCTTGCTCCATCTCACTCGCTCCTCGCCTGCGCATATTCCAAACACATAATATACTATTAAAAAGAACCCATTTTGCCATCATTCAGTAAAACAACAAAAACGTCCGGAGCGATCCGCCTATTTAGGCTGAATCACTCCGGACTGATGCGGTTCTTCTATTTATATGGCAAATGTATTTTTTATGATAAAACATGCTCCCAGCCCTTGGATGTTAAAGCAAGGAATCTCGCTTCATTTTTATCATCTAAAGCCTTATCAATTTCAATGTATCTTCTTTCCTCAAGATATTTGCGCTGTACCCTTTTTATGACAGCATCAGCGCCGCGAGTATATTCTGTGCGTTCTTTGGTAAGTATTTCTTTTGTTTTCAAATCTTCTTTATTCAACAATTCTTCAGTCAATGATGCAATATAACGGTCATGTTTGAATGATTTAGAATTATACTCAGAATTCATGCTGATCCCTGCCTTCTTTTATAATATTTTCGTTAAATTAGTGATTAATTTTTATTTACCCTAAAATATAAAAATATAACAAGATCAGCTCATGCAAATGCAAACTTTCATATAGAAATTTTCACGGCCCATGAAACGGGTGGTCCGTCTTATATAGAAAGCCTCTTTTCTTAAGGCTTTTCGTAAACTTTGTTGCT
>NZ_MLYQ01000072.1:0-31581 GCF_001866725.1 Bacillus sp. MUM 13 | reverse complement strand
CCGTTTGAAACCTCGTCCTCTAGAAAAGGTTCCATGACGACGGTGTCTACTGAGAGCTTGACATCCTCGGCAGAGTCGCTGACTCCTTTGAAAAAGGCAATGTTGGCCTTTATCAGCCCCAGCCAGGCATCCGCAAGATCTCCTTGCGCCCCATAAAATCCCTTAATCGATTTTGCGCCATTTCCCTGAAGCTCATCATCCATGTTGACAATGGCTTCAAATTCTTTTTTGAGCGCGGTGATTTGCTTTTCAAGTTCTTCATATTGCTTGGCGCGTTCCTTCATGGCCGCTATCAGTGTACTATGTTCATAAATTTTGGCATTTGCCATTGTATCAGGCCCTTCCCTGTTTATTTCCTGGTTATCGCCTCGTTCTGATGCTGCATTAAATCAGCATCTGCTTTTGTATCCTCGTTTTTTTGGGATGATAGCATATCGCATTTGGCCAATAATGCTATACTTCCATCCCCATGACTGGTGAAAACCAGTTAGTACTGCCGGAATAATGTTTAGCAGGAGCATGCAGTGTTAAAATTTCTAAATTTTTTTTAACAGCTGACTGTTTACACTTAAACGCTTGAGCTTTATCTCCAGCTCCCATTACATACCATATTGCTCAAATCTTATAAATAATGGCCGACATTCTAAAAATCTTCTCCCATTGATCCCTGAATAATTGAACATACCTAAACGGTTATTCTATATTAGTAGAATAACAGCACATTCAATCATTTCCATATTTTACATTATAGGGTACATAGTTGTTTAAATTAATAGGAAATTTGACTTCTTTTCAATCATCCAAAACAGGTAAATAGTCACAAAGAAAACACCTCTCCTCAAAAAAGGGAAGTGTTCATCGCATACCATATCTATGTGTTTTTCAGCGTCAGCTTTCTTACGTGTATCTATGAGAACCAGGAGGCCAATATGCATTAATAAATCATATAAAAAAGATCTTATTAAGGGGATCATGAGTTACCAGAATGAAAGTATTACTGAGATTGCAGACTTCCACACCCTTCTTGTTAATTGCACCTCTGATCATGTGCCCAAGTAATGGGTTTCCAGCTCACTTTCAATAATTTCACTATCTATACAATTAACAAAGTATGTTTTTGAATTCGGCCCGGAACTTACAGAAGCAGATAAGGTTTCATTTTTAAAGTGAAGAGCCGCACCGTCATCAGCCCCATAGCCCCCTTTTATTTTGCCTTCTAAGATTAATTGGTGATAGGAATGCTTTCTTTTGCTTTCTCCGTCATAATGGGGACAATTGCTGCCCTTTAAAAGCCCTAACCCATCCAATTTATACAAAGGGGCATTCAGAGGGTCTGTTAATCCTTCTTCGAACCAGCATATGGAACCGGCACTTAATCCTGCAAGAATAACTCCATTTTCATATGCCTTTTTCAAAATCCTATCTAATCCCCATTCTTTCCATAGTACAAGCATATTTCTCGTATTTCCGCCGCCGACATAAATGACATCTTGCTCAAGAACATAGTTTTCTAAATCGGTAAATTCCGGCTCAAACAAAGATAAGTGGGATGGCTGGCAAGGAAGATTGTTAAAGGCTTTATAAAATCTCTCAATATAATTTGTTTGATCTCCGCTTGCTGTTGGAACAAAACATACCTTAGGTGAGTTTTGCTTCACTTGAGCTAATATGTACCTATCAAGTAAAAGGTTGTCCGGCTCCATAGAAAAACCCCCGCCGCCCATTGCAATAATCTGTCTCATTGTCCATGCCTCCACTCTTACTTCATTGATATATTGGGTGGTCATCTTACTATTAAACTGCCTTGTTTGTTTAACAAACTCTTACACTAAACTATACCATAAAATGGATATCACCCTCTGCAGGTTCTCAGAATGACAGCATACTAATAGTCCTTACAGGAATCCCCAGACCATTTCGCTAAATCTATAGACATGAAAAAAGCCATACTTATTCTCGAAAATGTGAATAAGTACGGCATTTTTCTGTTTAGGAAATCCCAGAATCGGCAATGTTCATAAAATCCGGTTTCCGTTCAGGTTATACGGTAAAGCTCTGTGAAAGCTTTTGAATCTGCTCGATACTTCCCTGCTGGTTTTTTGCATTTTCTTGTGCTTCTTTGATGGCCAGTGAAACTTCTGACACGTTCTCGAGGATTTCTTCGGCACCTGATGCTGCTTGCTGAGACGTGGAGGATACCATTTGAATGGCTGAATTTACTTCTTGTATGGCATTCGCCATTTCGTCTGAAGATTGAGCAATTCCATTAGACATCTCGCTTATATATTCTGCGTCTTTTTCATATTGAACGCCGATGTGAACCATTTTTTCAAGATCCGGTTTTACCTTTTTATCCATATACTCCAAAATGTCTTTTGCATTGATGGTGAGATTTGTAAATGCCGTCTGCACCTGCCCAGTCACATTGCGGATGTTTTCCACTGATTTTGTGGACTGTTCAGCGAGCTTGCGTATTTCTTCCGCTACTACAGAAAATCCCTTACCGGCTTCTCCCGCTCTTGCTGCCTCGATGGAAGCATTTAGAGCAAGTAAATTGGTCTGTCCGGCAATGCTTCCGATGGTATCTGCCAGAATTTTTATTTCTTCCACGACTTTCACTTCATCTATCGCTTTCGTAATTTTTTCTTCCTGGCTTGTATAAATATTGTAGGAAGCAATGGCAGAGTTTTTGGCATCTTCTCTTACCTGTGAAGCCCTTGATTTGATTTCCTCAGCGATGCTTTCCCCTTCGTTTGCCTTTACGGCCAATTGCCTTGTTGATGTTTCTATGCTTTCTGCGGAAGCCCCTAATTGCTGGGCAGCTGCGCTTAATTCAATAGAGCCTGCTGTCATCTCCGTGGTAGTTTCTTTAATATCCTGCATGATATAAATAAGCTCTGTCATGATGGCAGTGAGTTCATCAGAATTTCCATCTGCCTGTTCGATTCTTTCTTTCAGATCAGCAATAAAATGCGCCACTGTATTTCCTGCATCATGCAGGGAACGAATCAGAGAACCTTCATAGCCATTTGTATCCGTGACTTCTGCTAAATTCCCTGCTTCCATTGCTTTCGCATATTCTTTTACCTTTTTCATATTATTAGCCAGGATAAATGATACCCAGGCGCCTAATCCGATGATAAGTGCTGCACAGATCAGTAATAGTGTGATTTCCATATCCCGGTTTTTGCATAATGAAATGAGAATCACGCAAATTCCTATTAAAACGGAAGGAGCCATAATGATTTTATACGGGCTCGCCTCCGCTGCTTTCGCTGATTTCTTGCCTGCCAAGTTTCTCACTCCTTAATATTTAAACAATAATGCGCACGATGCGGTGCCTGCGCCAACAGACCAGAACACGACATAATCGCCTCTTCGGATTCTGCCGCTGCTCACTGAACGTTCAAACGCCATGAAAGGGCTGGCAGCGCCAGTATAGCCATATTCAGTCCCTGTTATAGGGAATTTTTCTATACTTTCATTCAGTGCTTCCTGTATTTTATAGATATTTTTCCGGGAAAGCTGGGATAAGCAGTAGGCAGAAACATCTGCAGCCTGCAAGTTGTTTCTTTTTAATAATGTTTCAATCAGCTCCAGGGTGGACGTAAATGCCCGGTCATTGCTGACATTTTCCCATTGAACCCTTTTGTCAAAGTCACTTGTCTGTTCGTCATACATGTTGGATATTCCGCAGGCGGGAAAGACAATCTTTTCAATGGATTCGGTATTGACACTAAAAATCGAATCGACAAAACCGCTTACGCTATTTTCGTTTTTTTCTAAGATGATCGCACTGGCTCCATCTCCAAAGCTTGCATAAGTAACCGCTTCTTCACGCCTGCTGAATCTGTGCATCACCTCAGAGCCGACAATCAATGCACGCTGTATATGCGGATTTGCTGTCATATTCCGGCTCACCTGCTCTGCAGCTATGATCATTCCGGCACATGCGGCATTCATGTCATACACAACTGCTTCTTTTTTCCCGCCAATCACATGATGAACGGCTGCTGAATTCGGCGGCCACAAATACTCAGGAGTACCAGAAACAAAAACTATCATATCCATGTCCTGTCCGGTCATGCCTGCTTTTTCAAGGACAATTTTAGATGCCTCAACCGCCATCGTTAATGCATTTTCTGATTCATCTGCGACATATCTGTTTTCTCTTCCAAGTGCATCCAGCAGACGGGTAATATCAGAACCTTGCTTGTTAAAATGATTGATATAATCTTGATTATTTACAGCATTTTCCGGGTGGTATACAGATACTTCCTTCAGTACGATGCTCGCTGCCATTATAGATGCTCTCCTTTATTTATTAAGTGATTGATTTCGAGCCGCATATGCAGCCCGTAGTCTTATTTACTGGTTCGTAGAAATGCTGTATGCATCCTGCAGGCTATCCACAAACTGGCCGGTAAAACCTGTATTTTTGGCAATTCTCTTCAGCTGCAGCCGCGGTGTGACATTCAATGGCTTTACCATGAGTATTTTTTTGAACCCAAGGCTCATATACAAAGCATAGCTTTGCTCCAGGACAGGCAGTATCGAATGCTTAAACGTCCTCAATTCAGAGGAATTCACAATTAATGTGAAATCATTCACATTTAATTTTGCAGTTTCTTGTTTTAACAAATCAACAAAGTTGGAAGCTTTATCTGTTTCAGCAAAACCGCCCAGTGTAATAATGAATGCTTTCGCTTTTTGATTGGTCTCAAATAACGCCATGAATCAACGATCCTCTCTTTACTAATCTATATAAAATGGTGACCATTTCTTTATCGGCTTACTTTTCATTATTTACAGCTAACGGGGCAAAATCATTTTTCCAGAAAAACATTTTGGAAAATTAGCATAAAACTGAATTCGGGGAAACGAGCTGATTTTTGTACACAAAAACGGCAGGCACTGATTAAGTGCCTGCCGCTTAGTGAACTTCTTCTGTTTTCGGACCTTAGCTGATCATTTAGTCTCTGCCAAAACCTCTTTGGGAAGTTACATGATTTTTTTCATCATTCTCTAAAAGACCCTTCTCATTTTTTCCCTCGCCATCAAATCCATCGTTATGATCTGTGTCCGGGTGTGGGACATAACCATATTCTCTTTCACTTTTATCTTTATCATCTGTTCCGTCCAGATTATTACCGTAATCTGTGCCGAGACTGTCATTCCCGCGAGGGCCACCGGCCGTATCATGGAACGGTTCTTTGTTCATGCCATTGATATTATCTGTTTCAAGGCTGTCCTGTAATTTGCCTGTTCTTGGATTATTATAAGAAGCAGTATTCCCGCTATCATCCAAACCTGAAGAATTACTTATGCTGCCGGCCGTTCTCGAACCATCTGTCTGGAAATCTTCCACACTCTTCGTTCTCAGGCCATCTTGTGAAGCTGTTTCCGTACTGTCATCCTGCAAGCCCCTACTAGCAGAAGCTGCATTGCCTGTGAAGGCATTCACAGTGCCAGTATCACTGCTGTCATTTCTGATAGCAGATCTTACTACGGCATCATTCGCTGCATCAATGTCTACAGCCAGAAGGAATTTTCCGTCTTTGAGGTCAGCAGAATATGCATCAAGTTCATTTCTGGGAATATTCAAGTCTGCAAATTTATCGCTTTCCGATCCTGGAGTGTCATCCATAACAAAGTATTCTTTTAATCGATCCCAAAAAGATTCATGCTGCTTCCCATCATCAGCAGAACTTGTCACAACAGTGCCTGTTTTGTTTTCTACATAATCGGTATCTTCTCTATTCGTAATAACCGAGATGTTTCCGGCATCATACCCTCTTGAAGTCAAGCCTTCGATTGCATTAACAGTCTCTTCAGATGAATCATAAACTCCAACAATACTTTTTGCCATGATAACTTCCTCCTTTAAAATATTGGATGAATTTCCATAGTCGTTATTGACTTTCTAGAATATTTATACCCGTGCTATATCATGATAAACAGGAAGGGAATGATTCCCACCATGTTCCAGCACATTACAGCCCCTATTGCACCCTTCAAGAAAGCGGCTGATTTTTTCCGCAAAAAAAGAGACACCCCTATGGATGTCCCGGCTTAAAAACGGATTGATTTAAAATTTAAGTGTGATTAATCTGCAAGACCAAAATACTTCCTTGCTATCTCAGTAAATTCCTTTTGACCTACTTCCTTTTTTTCAGGTTTCCCATCTCTCCATTCGGTAAATGAACTTTCTGTTAAAGTTGCATTTCCGCGATCTGTCATCATAGTAATCAGTTTTTTCTTGTTAAAAGGAGATTCCGGATGCTCCAATATGATTTTTTGAACATCATTCAGTTCAGCTGCATCCTCCACCGCTTGGGCAGAATCAAAGGCATATCCTTTCTTCCACTCTTTATCTTTATCCCTCAGTTTCATATAAAAGATATAATCGCCGTAATCACTTTCTTCTTTTTTAACACAAAATTCCCCATTTGCAGACGGAGTCGTTTCTCCCGTCAATGGAACAGGCCTTAATGGCAGGTTTCCGCCAAATCCGGTATCTGCAAGGAAAACCTGTCCATCATGTGTGATCAGATTTGTCACATGTGTTTTGCCGATCGTATTCCACCGCTGATTCTGCTGATCAAATATCACCCCTCGAACAAGAGTAATATCAAACCCGTTTTCTGCTAAAAAGAAATAAAGGAGGGCATTCAGTTCATAGCAAAGCCCGCCTTCATTTTTTAAAAGCAATTTATTTATTAAGTTTTCTTTCGTAATCTCTGTTGTTCGATTACCGATAATGCACAAATTTTCAAAAGGAATACTTTTCGCCGTTTTTTCAAGAATGATATTCAGTTTTTCAAAAGTAATTTCTTCATGTTCAGGGAAACCGATTCTTCTGCGAAATAATGTATTCAGATTGCTCATTCGTTTCTCCCCCATTCTGGCCGGGATACTCTCCTTACAACCCATTTTATTATAGCATGATAGAAAATAAGGGTGAACCCAGATACCTCCTTGGATTCACCCTTATTTCACACTCTTAATGATATGATCCGCTGCCTTGCGCTCTCTCAATACTTGATCCATATATCTGGTGAACAATGATTCACCTGAATAGGACAGGCATAAATATTCCTTGGCCCGGGTCATGCCGATATAAAGAAGTGAGACTTCCCTTTCTTCGTCTTCTTCAAGAGGAAACGGCATACTTTCCGTATTAACAATAAACACGGCACGGTAATCAAGCCCTTTGCTGCTGTCAATGGTGCTGATTTTGATTTTTCCGTCATCCTTTTCAAAGGAGCGCTTAGTACGGTCATTTTCAGTCAGCCAAAAATACGGCAATCCCTCTTTATCCAACGCCTTTTTTATCAGATCAATAACAGGATGCTGATTAGTTCGCTTTACCCTGTAAAGGATGAGGATGTCATCAAGCGGGATTTTTTTCTCCATATGCAGCTTTTTAATCTGGCGGGCTACAATCCTCATTTCTTCATGAATGCTTGCCGCCTTTACAATACCCGGCTCTGGCCCTTTCCGCTTCGTGCTTTGAGGTGAAATAATTTCGCCTTCAAGTTCCCGATTTACTACTTTATCCTTTAAAACTGAATGCTCACGATAGAAATCCCAGGCAAACTTCACAATCTGGGAAGTGTTTCGGTAATTGATGGATAAAATCTTGGATCTCCCCTGAAAACTCAAGCCTGTATCCTTCACATACGCCCGCTTGCGGCGATATATGGTCTGGGCACGATCCTCGACAAGAAGGAGTGACTGGGTATCCTGATTAATTAAAAGACTTGCAAGCTTCAGCCAGTCTGACTCAAAATCCTGGCCTTCATCTATTAACACAGCATCATATGTGGGAAGAATGCTCTCGCCGCTCTTAATTTTCTCAATCATTTCCGGCAGCTGCTGTTCCCGTATTTTCAGATCCTGCTTGAGCCAGGAATGAAAGTTCCGGATAATAATATTTTGATGATTACGCGGTGAACCGCCATCTTGTTCATTGAAATCAAAGTCAAACAAATCCTCTGGCTCATTCATCATCGCTGTGACAATCTGCTGAATAAAATTTGAAAGAGAGATATTATAGCAGAGAATTAGTATTTTCCAATCAGGATGCTGCTTTGAAAGCATTTTTGCCCGGCTCGCAAGAATTAATGTCTTGCCGCTTCCTGCAACGCCCCGTATCAATCTATTTTTATCTCCAATTTGCTTAGCCAGGTTTTCCTGATGCAAATCCATGGTTTTAATATCATGAAGAGACAAAAGAAGCTGGTCCTGATAAGGAACCGGAGCTTTAAATTCAGCGCTGATCCGAACCTCAGGAAAGAGATGGTACCTGATTGAATTGATTTCCTGAAACGTGAGCGGTTCCCTTAGCCGAAACGGAACGACAAACATATTCAATATCTTTTCCATTAAAATTTCTTCTGAAAATCCTTCTTTTTCCGGATCAATTTCATCACGTGTCAGGCAGAGCGATGGCTCAATCACCTGGTACAGGCCGTCTTTTACCATATCACTCGAGCGCAGACGAGTAAAAACCGCTCCATATCCGTAAGGAAATTTCAGCTGGAACTGGTACTTTCCCTCAAGCTGGACCAAATCTTTATCTTTCTTCAGAACATCCACAATGTGGAACATATAATCTCTTGCCTGTTTCAAAGGGCTTTTTACTACAGTCTGCTCCCCGGAAGAAGTACTGACAATCTGCCACTGATCATGGTTAATCTGCAGAAGTGTATTTCGTGTATAATCCTTCACTTCTAGCACGACAATGCCAAGATCAGGACCGATAATAATAAAATCCGGTCTTTTCCCCTGAATTTCCGCTTCATAGTACACAATATAGTCATCCGGAAGATAAGACTTAAGCGTTTGAAATAAAAGCCTTTCTCCAGCAGTTGCCGATGACCTGATTGACTCCGGTATGGTAATAGCCATCCTACCCGCTCCAATAATCTGTCATTTTCCTTCATTATACAATATTTTCTTACAATAATTGCACAATTGTGGAATATATAGGATTATTATTGGGCCACAGCATAAAAACGGCTTATTTTAACATTTTTCCTTTTCGTTCAAAATGCATATGAAGCCGGTATTCGCAAATATCCTTTGTCATGGTATAGAGAGACTCAAGATCCTCGGGTTCAATGCTGAAATTCAAAGTAAAATAGCCATCCTTAAATCCTGCAGAATTTCCGGTCCATTTGTTCATTGGCATAGTTTCTATAAGCTTACTAATCTTCTTTTCATTGTACTCCCACAGATCTTTTCTATCAGCGAAATCTATCTGCTTTCTGTATGCGGCCTCCGTTAAGTAGCGATGGAAAAAAGGTGCTGCCTCGTTTGGCGATAATGGCTTATCCCAATTTTTAATTCCTCTATCAAGCATTGCTAGAATAACAACCATTTTATAGCTTTTGGTCATACTGTTATTCTCAATATCCTTCAGCCAATTTTGATAGTTCTTATAAACAGCTCTTTCTTTTGGTGACAGCTCATTGGCGTAGTCAAGAAATCCGTAATAGGACTGAAATTCCTTTTTGTATTGCCGGGAATCCATTATCCCGTGCAAGTGCAGTTCGAGATATGATGGTCTTCGGCCTAAATCTTGTTTAACATTCACATAAGCCTCTAAAAGCTGCTCTCTATGCGGCTGTCTTTTTCTTTTCATTTCTTTAAGCAAATCAATGACCTTCAGATCGAGTTCGAATTCAAACATTTGCGGAACGGATGCGATAACTTTTCCTTGTTTACTGGTTCCTTCTGTATCAAACACGCTCAATTTCACATCTGCATTTCGGTAATTGCCAATTAAATCAACGATTACGCACTTTTCTTTGTTTTTATGAAGCCTGAGACCCCGGCCTATTTGCTGGGTAAAAACGGTCAGCGATTCAGTCGGCCTTGCAAACAAAAGGGTATCAACAGAAGGAATATCCACTCCTTCATTAAAAAGATCAACTGTAAAAATAGCATCCAGTTCGCCATCCTCCAGCTGCCGTATTGCCTGTCCTCTGCTAATTTCCAGCTGTTTGGAATGCAAGCTTGCGGTTTTATAGCCATTCCGGTTAAAAAAGGAGGATAAATAGTCGGCTTGTACAATAGAAGAACAAAAACCAATCGTCCTTGTTTGCTTTCTTTCCTTCCAGGCGTTTAGTATTTTTTGTGCCATTTCATCCTTTAACTGTACCTGCAGCAGCTGCTGTTCGTCATATTTGTTGCCGAGCCACTTTATCCCGCTATAATCCGTTTCATCGTAAATGCCATAATAACGGAAGGGAGACAGCCACTGTCTTTTAATTGCTTCAAGAAAATCAATTTTATAAGCAATATTGCCATCACAGATTGCATACACGTCTTTGTTGTCATTTCGGTCTGGTGTAGCAGTAATCCCCAGTAAAAATTGGGGCTTAAAATAATTCAGTACCCGCTGATAGGAAGCTGCTGCCGCGTGATGGAATTCATCCACAACGATCAAGTCAAAACTGTCAGGACTGAACTGCCCTAAGTGAGGCTTCAGGCTCAAGGTATATATCGACGCAAATATCACATCTGCAGCATGTTCTTTCAATGAACCGTTATATAGCCCATATGATTTATCCGGCATAACCATCCTGAAGGTATTTTTTGCTTGATGAAGGATTTCTTCACGATGAGCAATAAAGAGTATTCTCTTAAAATTTTTGGCAAAGAATGCAGCTAAATAGGTTTTTCCAAGTCCAGTGGCCATAACAACCAGTGCTTTGTTATATTCCTCTTCCCGGGTCTTCTCAAGCTCCTCTAAAGCCTCTATTTGTGCAAAACGCGGTTTTATTATGTTGTAGTAGGCATCATCTTCCTTAACGACTGTAACACCATCATCCGCAGATTTCGGAAGCATAAGGTCCTTCTCTTCTGTTTCTGTCCAAGCCCTCGCCAAATGATGATTATTTCTGTGAAACTCATTATAATCTGATTCATATTGTTTTAGTGTCTCAGCATTTAAGCCCACCGTTTGATTTGAGTAAAACACATCAAGAAATTTATCCTCTGCAAGAGAATAAGTTTCAGAGTCATCTGCGACAGATAAATTCCACTCAACACCATTGGATAATGCTGACCTTGATAGATTTGAGGAACCTATTACAAAGCATCTTTCTTCTTTTCCACGAAACAGATAAGCTTTTGGATGAAATGATACTCCATTGCTTTTCCATAAACGAATTTCCAGGTTTTCATCTATCTCCAAAAGACTCTTCAAAGCTTCCGGCTGTGTGATATAAAGGTAATCGCCTGTGCATATTTTAATGTCTGCACCGCGCACTGCAGCCTCCTTCAAAGCCTCTTTTAGAAAGGAAACACCAGATTTCATGTTAAAGGATGTAAGAATACAGATAGCTTCTGCTTTTTTCATTTCCTTCAAAATATGCTGGCCGAGCTGATTAGTGATGAGCTCAATTTCACTCATTTTTAGTCTCAATCAGAAAAATTTTCTCCTTAAATCCGCCGCGTTTCTCTGCTTTCTTTTCACGAACTTCCTCCAGCTTTTCAAAGGAAGATCCATGCCTATCTGCAAGCGCATGAATAAGTTCCAGCAAATCCGCTAGTTCTTCTATAGCATCTTTATCGTTATTTGTATTCAGGTACTCTTCCAGCTCTTCTTTGAGCTTGTTTTTAAGCTCTTGCAGGAACTCTTGATCATCCAGTATTCTAGTAGAAAACTGGACTCCAGTATTAGCAATAATTTCTGGAATTCTATCTCGGACTAACTTATTATAAACCGGCAAAACGATTCCCCCTTTAATTATGACTCTCATTCACAAGGTAGTGGTAAAGCTTGCTCTCAATTGATGTTTCCATAACCATATCCATATGGACAACCGGCTGGCCGTCCTGCATTTTATCCTGCTGTACAGAGGTTTGGTCCGGAATGGCTTTACCTAAATAATAAAAATCGGCCCCTTCGTCATCATCCTTTTTCACAAAAATATGTAGATCAATTTCATTTTCTTTTGATTGAATGATAGTTTGCACTTCATTAGACAATAGGGTTCTATTGTTTCTTGTATACCATTTTAAAATGTCTGGACTTAAAAATTCATCACCATAATTAACACTTGTTTCTATTTCATCATTTTTATGATAGGTGATGAAAATCGGACAGGTTTGATGCTTCGTTTTGTAGCCATACATCGTGGAGCTTTCATCATTTCTCCAATTTAAAAGTTTGCAAACATCCTTCCTCGTATATTTTTTGTATAATGACAAATGCTGTCTACCTTCGTATTGTTTGCTCTTCACCATCGCAACTGAAAGAACATCTTGCACTAATGACCGAAAATACTCGTTGTTTAAAAGGCTAGATCTTATCTTCTGGTTAAAGAGGTAGGTGTCATTTTCGAATAAAACGATAGGTTCTTCGCCATACTTTTTTCTAGCTACTTGATTAAAAAAGCTCAAATCTAAAATATATTGGACAGATTGCAGTGTTGCCTGATCTGTTAAGCAATCATTTCCTGTTAATTGGTTTATGAAATTTTCACTATTAATCGGTCCTGTCGTGAGCAAGTGCAGCAATAAAAGAACTTCATGCTTTCTTTTTCCAGGCAATATTTCTTGAGAAAGCCAGGTTAGCACACTATTTTCATATGCAGTTAATGCAGGAGCATTGTCAGTAAACTTCAAGAGGAATTGATGGTAATTAACTTTGTAAGCAGCCTTTCCATCTACAATTACTGAAGGATCAATAGAATGGTTGATTACAAAATCGAATAAATAAGGAATTCGACCAATTCTATCTTTCAAGTTATGAAACGCCTCTTTTAGAAACTTCACATCTGCCAGACGGCTAGTATTAATGGATTTAAAAATCTGCTGCTTGGCTATTTCCTCAAAATTAATGGTGGATACACCTTTTAGATAGCTAGAATCTGTTGTGTGCCTGCGAATATTATCCTTATTAAGTGATTGATCGCCTGACAATGCAACTGGAATTAGGAAATTGTTTTTGTAATTGCCGATAAAATTAATAATGGTCACATATTCCTTAGTCTCATGCTTACGAAGTCCACGGCCCAGCTGCTGAATAAATATAATGCTAGATTGTGTTTGCCGCAGCATCACTACTTGGTTAATGCAGGGTATATCGATACCTTCATTAAAAATGTCAACTGTTAAAATATAATCGAGGGAACCTTCTTCAAGCTGAGCTACACTTTCCAATCTTTTTTCTTGAGAATCATCACCGGTTAAAGCAATTGTTCTGTAGCCTTTATTATTTAAAGCAATAGAAAGCTCTCTCGCTTCTTCTTTTCTGCTGCAAAACATGAGTCCTTTAACACTGTTCCCTGAATGTCCGTAATATTCTACTTTCTCGAGAATATGATTTACACGCTCTTCTGTCACTAGCTTGGTCAACAATGCTGTTTCATCTATAAGCCGTCCGTCTATCTCTACGTCTGTTACACCGAAGTAATGGAAAGGACAAAGCATATCTTCTTCAAGTGCTGCTTGCAGGCGAATTTCATATGCCACATTATAATCAAAGAGCTCATAAATGTTAAAATCATCACTCCTTTCTGGTGTGGCCGTCATGCCTAGCAGAAAGGATGGCTCAAAATAATTAATAACCTTATGATAGGAACTGGCTCCTGCTTTATGTACTTCATCAATCAATATATAATCAAAGTCTTTTGGAGAAAAAGACGATAACATATGGTCCTTTGAAATACTTTGAACCGTTGCAAATAAATACCTAGCCGTGACATTTCTTTCTGATCCAGATAAAATCCCAAAATCCTTATCTACCCCGCCAAGAACCTTTTGAAAATCCGACATCGCCTTTTTTAATATTTGTTCTCTGTGGACGATGAAAAGCATCCGCTTAGGATTGTACGCACGGACATCAAAAGCAGAAAGATAGGTTTTCCCTGTTCCTGTTGCAGAGATAATAAGGGCTTATTATTGGATTCTCTAAGCTCTTTAAGGCTTTCTAATGCAGCTATTTGCATCTTATTTGGAACAATAGAAAGAGCATCACTTATTGAGTTCGTTTGATAAGAACCTGGTAACTCTTTAATTTGTGATAACTCTTTTTTCATTTCTACTTCCTGATATACCTTTTCATATTCAGAAATCCATTCTTCTGTTAAGACCTTAGAATGGCCCCAAATTTCTTCGAATTGGTTTTTAAAGTGGTGCACGATTTCTCCATTTTCATGTGAAGTAAGTTTAACATTCCATTCATAATTCACCTTTAATGCATGCGCGGTTAGATTGGAGCTGCCGACAATTAAAGAATAATGAGTTCCATGATCAAAGATATAGCCTTTAGAGTGAAACCCCTTAATATCTGTGGTTCTTACTTCAAGATTTTCAATCTTCATTAATTCATGAAATACCTTGGGTTGATTAAAGTTTAAATATGTAGAAGTCAGTATTCTTCCTCGGACACCTTTTTGCTTTAGATCATATAAATGAGATTTTAGAGTCGCTAAACCACTCTCCGTGATAAATGCGACCGTGAAAATAAAGGATTTACTTAGAGCAAGTTCCTCTAAAATAGTGGTTAAAACATTTTCATTTTTTCTAACATTATTAACTAATAGCTTTGGCTTATAATTCCCTGAAATTTTATGCTCTTGGTCAATAAACCCTCTGTATAAAGAAGCTTCTAAATTGCTAATAATATTGTTCACTTTAGCTCCATTCAACATTTATTTTCCTTTAATTGTAATGCCAGGGATTTTTTTATGTCAATATATTGACATAAAGTATTCTTATTCATATTGTCATTTTCAACAGTCTTTTGGTCATTTTTAGGTAAAAATATTATTGAAAGTTTTCTAACGGTAATTGTCGAACGAAAATTTCAAGAATATTTTGATTGTAGTTTTTAAATGGCTTAATATTATATATGGAGTTTTATTATAAATTTTCTGGGAGTGGTGCCGATGTCTATTAATGTTTATATGAATTTCAACGGAAATACGAGAGACGCAGTGGAATTTTATTCAGAGGTTTTTAACACAGAGAAACCGCAGATTATGACCTTTGGAGAAGCACCACAGCATCCGGATTTTCCGCTCGCAGAGGAAGCAAAAAACCTGGTTATGCACGCAAGACTAACAATAAGCGGCAGTGCAGTAATGTTCTCCGATACTATGCCTGGTTCGCCTTATGTGGAAGGAAATAATGTCACCCTTACTTATAACAGTCAAAACGAGGAAGAACTAAAATCGGTGTTTAGCAAGCTGAGCAATGATGGCAAGGTTACCATGGAGCTGCAGGAAACATTCTTTAGCAAGCTTTATGGACAGCTAACTGATAAGTTCGGCATTCACTGGCAAATCAACTTTGACAACGGCGAAATGTGAAAGTAAATAATGAAAGAAGGATAGGCCGATTGCCTGCCCTTCTTTTTTTATTGCTTCAAATTATTCTAAAAGCAATATATTAAAATGTTAATAATTATCAGTTTAGATATATTATGTTAAAATTAAAGGATGAACACAACCTACAAAGAATCGTCTGATGAAAGAAAGTGATGTGAAAGTATGCTCAAAGGATTACTAGAGAAGCTGAAAAATCCTAAACAAAAAAGCTTGGAAACAGAAACAAAACCATTCAGCCAGGAGGAAATTGAAGCATTGGTGGATGCACGGCTAAAAGAGCATGCTGAATCTCTAAAACGTCCATCCTCTGCTGTTGAAGATTTATCTTTAACTGCCAAGCAAATAGAATTTGCTCTTTCTCTTATCGCTAAAATTGGTAATGAATACGTTCTTGCAACGGAGCCTGACAAGTTAACGTTAAAGGATCTTAATAAACTGATCGCTTACAATCGGTATAAAAATAAAGGTATTTTAATTAATTTAGCGAAAAAAGGTGTTTTGCGAAAGGTATAGAAAGATAACATTCCAAAAGTAATATCTTTACCAGCAAAAAGCCACTACAGTCATGAGATGAACTGTAATGGCTTTTTCATTATTTTATCCGCATATCGTTTGGCGTCAGAAATTTGCCATATATCCAGCCTGTTTTGTTTTTGTATTGTACCAGAGCCCAATGAGAGTATTTGCTGCCATTTCCCCAGTATACGTCTTTCAATAGGGTTCCCTTTGGCACGACGATCAGCGTTTTCGAACCCGTAGCAGCCTTAATATGGAGCCTCACATCTGATGTGGTCTTTGCCTTGCTTAAATATCGCACCAAATGCTCAGTAGAGATGTAAGCCGTTTTTCCTTTATACGTAATTAGGGCCCACTTCGTACCGTTGATAAAACCTTCAACGGCTGCAATGCTGTTTTTCTTCATGGATCCAAGCACAGTACTTTTCGTACTTGGCTTTGACCAAACTTTAATGCTCGATGCGGTTACTTTGTGGTAGGAAACAGAGTTTTGATAATCATCAGAAGAAGCCTGCACTTGTGCTGCATGTGTAAATGGAATGGCACCTGAAACAGACGTCAAAGTTAATCCGGCAGCAAACAAAGCATAAAGCGATTTTTTTCTTAATGAATTCATATAATATCCCCTTTCGCATGGAGCTGTTATTCTATACCCAGTTTAACCCAAATGTTATCTGAAAAGTTCATCATTTTCCAAAATGATTTGAAAGTTGGATTTGTGACAAAAACTAATGACTTTGTGGATAACCTTCATAGGATTTTCTAACTTCTGAATCGCAAAAAAGAAGCGTATAGTGAGTACGCTTCCGGAAGGTTATTCAGGAATTAAATAAAGTTAACAACCTAAAACGTTTATTCCTTTTAAAAATCAACTTTCTCTAGGTAAAGACCTTCTGCATAAGCCATGCGGCCCGTTTGAACTCTCTCTTTTGACTCTAGGATACCAGGTATACTTTCAGCCTCTATCTCACCTAAACCTACTTCTATCAATGTTCCTACCATTTTTCTTACCATATTATAAAGAAAACCATTGCCCCGCACTCTAATTTCAATGAATCCTGCATTTTCTTCTATTTCAATAGAATATATTTCACGGACCATCGACTTTTTCTTAGACTTTGCATTTGAAAAAGCAGTAAAATCATGTTTTCCAATAAAATATTGACAGGCAGCTTCCATTTTTGTGATATCCAGCTTTTGGTCAACATGCATACTGTACTTCCTCATAAAAGGATTGGTATATTGCTCGTTCCAGATCTTATATAAATACGTTTTTTCTTTGGCATTATAACGGGCATGAAAACGTTCTGGGACTGATATGACCTCAACAATACTGATATCCTGCGGTAAATATCTATTCAAGTATTCCATGATTTCAGATTCAGTTTTACCTTCACTCATTTTAAAATTGGCTATTTGAGCAAGAGCATGTACACCCGCATCTGTTCTGCCGCTTCCAATAATCTCAATCTTTTCCCCAGCCAGTTCTGTTAATACATTTTCAATTTTGCCTTGAATTGATTCATCACCGCTGCCGAGCCGCTGCCAGCCCTTATAGCGCCCGCCATCATATTGTATCGTCATTTTATAATTATTCATTGCTGCCTCCTGATTTCACTGCTTTAAACTGAATATCCCTAAAAAACAAAAGTCCTCATACAGTTTCATCTGTATGGGTAACATATGACTTATTCTTTAACGCACGAATTTCTTAATCAGCTATTAGAATTTATTTTACATGACTCTATACTCATCCATACTAGTGATAAAGCTTAGTGTATCTAGGTAGTAAACCTCATGCAATGAACCCTACATGAGTTACATAAAAATAGTGCCAACTCTTTTTATAGAAATCGGCACTTCATTTATTCCCTACGTTAATGTTATCGTGCCTCTTTTGGCGGCTGACAAACGTCACACTTACGCTGGTTATTATTTTTAAACTTCGTAAATGTTTTTTCAAAGTTGCTGCCACATGCACATTTTAATAATAACTTCTGAGAAAAACCGTGATATTCCGTCGTCAGAAGCTTGCTTTCCGAATTCTTTTCAACAAATTCCTTAATTTTATCAATCGTCCATCTTCTATTCATACTCTTGCACCTCCAAATTTTTCGCTATGCGGAGGCTTCTCTTGGCATCCGTTCCATCATAAGAAAAAGATTAATACTACTAAGTTCCTTATTATAGCATGTGCTGAATCAATTAAATAGATGTAATGGATCTTAAGCAAGTCAACGGCGGGTTGAGTGCCGTCTAGCCTGAAGAAATTAGGCACCCCTTTAATAAATGTTGTGATGCAAATCGTTTAATATTTTTTCAATGCTTGAGACAACGCAATTAATTAACATAAAATCACCTAAATACTTCGGTCTATCTTTCATTTCATACAATTCTTGTTGAAAGAAATGGAATCATTAAATATAATAATATATGATTTCTGAATAATTTGAACATTAAAATAATTACTAATAAAATAAGGGGGAATAGGAATGAAAACAAATTTGCAGCCAGAACCATCCAGTGAAGGAATATCCTCAAAATCTTTCCAGCGGCCAGATGCCTACGTGCTCATGTTCGTGATTGCACTTATCGCAGCCATTGCTTCCTACCTTGTTCCTGCAGGTGCATTCAAAAGAGTCGTGCATGGGGATATCACTTCTGTTATACCAGGCAGTTATCACACGATTGCACAAACTCCAGTTACCTTTGTTCAATTTTTTTCAGCATTCCCGCAAGGAATGGCTGCATCAGCTTCCATCATCTTTTTAGTACTGTTTACCGGCGGTACCATTGCCGTCCTTGAAAAAACGGGGGCCGTCAATAGTTTAATCCATTCTGTTGTTGACCGTTTTAAGACAAGACAACTTTTATTTATCGCAGCAGTCGGATTCTTATTTTCTATCTTGGGAACGACAGGAATTGTGGTAAACTCTGTTATCGGGTTTATTCCGCTTGGTTTATTGGTGGCTAGAGCTCTTAAATGGGATGCGATGGTTGGCGCAGCCATTATTTATTTAGGTACATATGCAGGGTTTAACGCTCAAATTTTATCTCCTACTCCTTTGGGTGTTTCACAGAAGATGGCTGAGCTTCCTATGTTTTCTGGGATGGGACTGCGGCTTGTTAACTATTTGGCCTTTATAGCTGTAACGATTGGGTATTTGTTTTGGTACTCAAAAAAACTGCAGAAAACAAATAAAAGCATACTGGGTGACGAATGGTTCCCGGACAAACGGGTGATTTCCGGTACTCTTGAAAAAATAACATTTCATTGGAAACATAAACTAATCTTGGCTATTACGGCTTTATTACTAATCCTCTATGTGTACGGAGCTTTTAAGCTCGGCTGGGCGGATAACGAAATGTCTGCCGTCTTTATTTTAATTGCAATTGCAGCAGGAATCATTGGCGGTTTAAGAATGAACGAGATTGCCAAAACGTTCATAGGCGGCTGTCAGAATCTAGTGTATGGTGCGTTAATTGTCGGGATGGCAAGATCAATTTCTGTTGTACTAACAGAAGGTAATTTATTAGATACAATCGTCAATTCTCTTGCCAGCTTATTACATGGATTAAGCCCGATATTCGGAGCAATCGGCATGTATCTCCTAAGTGCCTTTTTACACTTTTTTATTTCATCTGGAAGCGGAGAGGCTGTAGTTCTAATTCCAATTCTTACTCCTCTTGCTGATTTAATGCATATAACAAGGCAGGTCGCTATACAAGCGGTTATGGTCGGTGAAGGTGTCGTAAACTCCTTCAATCCAACATCTGGTGTTTTAATGGGAGTATTAGCTGCAAGCGGCATTCCATATTCGAAGTGGGTACGATTTGTACTCCCGTTAGTCGCCATGTGGTTTGTGATTGGATTAGTCATCATCGTCATTGGAGTGTTAATAAATTGGGGACCACATTAACCAATTTCAAGAAGGGGTACATAGGAACTTTGATATTGAATCAGCATTTTAAACACTTTCTATTTACACAGCTTAAAAGTTTGATATAAAAACTGCACACAGCGGAAAGATGAATCCGCCGCGTTCTGTTGCATGGATCTCCCTATTGGTAATTATTAAAGCTGGTGCCGGTCCAGTTCTAACATATCTTTAGGGGTCAATGATGGCTGATCCTTTTTATAAAACAGAATGAACCGGCCGTACTGGAGGTTTTATACATACCATGTTGATTCCTAATTACACATACAAATTTAGGATTGCCAAAAGTAAAGGAGAGGGAATTCCCTCTCCTTTGCTTTGTTTATGAAATTCTAAAACCGGGAGTTTTTATAGAGTAATAAAACTTACTTCCGCTTAACCTGAAAATGATGTTACAAAACTTCGCCATTCGTTTCAATTGCTTTTTTGTACCAATCGAAAGAGTCTTTCTTAAAGCGTTTCATGGTTCCTTTGCCTTCGTTGTCGCGATCGACGTAGATCATGCCGTAGCGCTTTTTCATTTCTCCGGTTGTGAAGGAGACAATGTCAATGATGCCCCATGGTGTATAACCTATTAAATCCACACCATCATACGCAACTGCCTTTTCCAATGCTTCAATATGCGATTTTAAATACTCAATTCTCGCAGCATCATGGACCGAACCATCCTCTTCCAGAACATCTGCAGCGCCAAAACCGTTTTCCACGATAAACAACGGAATTTGATAACGGTCATAGAATCGATTTAATGTGTAACGCAATCCTGTTGGGTCAATTGCCCATCCCCAGTCACTCGCTTTAATGTAAGGATTCTCTACGCCGTTTGGTAAGCCGCCGTTCACGATATCCCCTATATTGTCCTTTTTGACATCACTTTTTACCGTTGTGGACATATAATAGCTGAAGCCAAGATAATCGACAGTTCCATTCCGGAGAATTTCGTCATCTCCGTCTTCCATCTTAATGTTGAACCCTTCCCGTTCAAACTCCTTGAGCGCATAAGCCGGATAATAGCCGCGCACATGAACATCCGGGAAGAAATAACGCTGCCGCATTTCCTCTTCCGCAAGCATGATGTCTTCTGGATTGCAGGAATAAGGATAAATTGGCACATGCGACACCATCGCCCCAATTTGAAATTCAGGATTGATTTCCTTTCCCTTAGCCACCGCCAGCGCACTTGCTACTAACTCATGATGCGCAGTTTGATACATAACCTCTTTTGCATTTTCGCCTTCCTTCACCTCAACACCCGAGTTTGTCCATAAGAAAATCGGGTTGTTCACATCCATCTGGTTATTAATTTCATTAAACGTCATCCAGTATTTCACTTTATCCTTGTACCGTTTGAAGCATGTTTCTGCAAATTGAACAAAAAAGCCGACAACTTCGCGATTGCGGAAACCGCCATATTCCCGGGCTAGATGCAGCGACATCTCAAAATGCGACAAAGTAATGACAGGCTCGATGCCATGCTTCAGGAGCTCATCGAACACATCATCATAGAATTGCAGACCGGCTTCATTCGGTTCCGTTTCATCTCCCTTTGGAAAGATACGGCTCCAAGCTATCGAAGTCCGCAAGCATTTCAATCCCATTTCCGCAAACAAGGCAATATCTTCTTTATAGTGATGATAAAAATCAATTGCTTCATGGTTCGGATAAAATTCGTTCTCCTCAATGGCATCAGTAATTTTCCGGGGAACACCGTGTGCGCCGGCAGTCATTACATCAACAACGCTCGGTCCCTTGCCTCCTGCACTCCAGCCGCCTTCGAATTGGTGAGCAGCTAAAGCGCCGCCCCATAGAAAATCTTTCGGTAATTTACTCATTTCAAAAACCCTCCTATTTTACAACCGTAATTAATTTCTGATTTGATAGTAGTTTCTTTGTATTTTCACTAATAATTTCTTGGAATGATTGTGTATTTGTAATAATGACCGGCGTTACTGTTTTAAGGCCTTGTTTTTCAATCCATTCTTTATTAAACTCAATCAGCACCTCATCTTGATGGAATTTATCGCCTTCTTTCACCGTTAAATCAAATGGCTTGCCTTCTAATTTAACCGTATCAAGTCCAATATGAACGAGTACTTCCACGCCATTATTTGAACGGAGGCCAATGGCATGCTTGGTCGGTGCCACCATCACGGCAGTTCCATCAAACGGGCCATGCAATTTATTATCTGCCGGCTCTATGGCGATACCTTCACCCATTGCACCGGAGCTGAATACCGGATCCGGCACCTCTGACAATGGAATGACTGTCCCGCTTAGAGATGAATAAACAACTTCTTCATATTCATCAGGCTGGCTTACTACCCCAACCTGTTCTGCAGGTTCACTGTCTGTTTGTTTAGCTGTATCTTCCCCGTATCCAAAAATTCGAATCAAATAATCGGAAAAATAATAGCAATTGCCACGCCAATCAAGATTCCCCAGATGGATAAAGGGAATTTTGCATTGATTCCGTTTACAATTGTTAACTGCCCCGGCAGCCCTGCATAGGCAAAGTAATATGGATTGAAAAGGCTTGCTGCGATGGCTCCAAAAATACATCCAAACCAAAGATAAGATGTTTCTTAAATCTTAAAGTAACACCAAACGCAGCGGAAATCCTAATCCGCTGCGCTCTTTGTATGTATCTAATTATTGATAATTAATAAAAGCTGGTGCCGGGTCCATTTCGAGAACCTCTTTAGGGGTCATTAAAGGCTGATCATTCTTATAGAAGAGCTTGAACCCGCCGTACTGGATAGGCTGGTTTCGCACAAGCTGATGATATCCTGACCGTTTTAAGGCTGGAATTCCAAATCCATCATTATTTAAAACCACTTCCACATTTTTTGTCGGATGAATGGCGCTTTTATTGCTGATAATTTTGCCTGCAAATTGATGGACCACAACCACTTTGTCCGGAAGTCCGTTTTCTTTTGTTAAATTGGATACATATTCAATAGCTTCCTGTATCTCGTTACCATCCACATGTCCCAGATTCTCTCCAGGCACCTGCCCTTTACCCACATGAAACTCGGTATCTATCGCTAAATATACATTTGGCAGTTTTAAATACTTTTCTATTGATTTTACCTCGTTCATAACGGTGTCGCGGCCCAGCTGGACATCTAAAATCAATACAGCATTATTTTCTGTTGCCAGCTTCGCATATTTTTCGATGTCGGCAGTTGGTGTCGGGTGCACATAAAGACCCTTTGGTCCCGGAGTTCGCTGTGCAATAGTTGTGATCAATTCAATTGCAGGGATAGCAGGCCTCTTAGGGTCCAGTTCAGAATAAGCACGTGTTTGCTTCTTCAATTTATCCATTAAAGCTTGAGGACTATATTCCCCTAAAATCCCCATTTGTTTTGAATGGGGACTTCCATAATACGAAACAATTCTATATTTCTGGAGCGGCCCGTCTGTCTGATCTGACGCATCTTTTTGCAAGACTTGTCCTAAAGGAACACTTCTGTCCGTTGCATCTCCATGCGCCTCTGATTTTGGCATATTAGCTAACTGTTCTTTCGTATATTTCTTTTCTAACGGCTGTGCCTTCTGGGAAGGTCTGATAGCCTGATAGGAAGCCATATGCGGGAATCTCGGAGACTCTATTAATTCTTTAGTTACATTCTGCGAACTTATGACCGGCCTCTCTCTTAGCTCCGGCACTTCCTTTTGTGAAGTTGCAGTTTCTGAACAGCCGGTTAACAATAAATACGGGATGGCCGCCAAAGAAACTCCTGCCTTAATAATCTTTTTCACTTTATCCCACCTATTTTAGTAAATATGGTTTTTCTCCACTTACTGATTTTTATACTTTAAAACTCTACTATATATGTATTCAAAATAATTAAAAAGCGTCATATTACACATACCACATGCTGATTTTCCTAAACCACTGTAAAAAAATTCGATGCAGCATGGCATTTAGATTAAGCAAAGTAAAAAAGGAGAGGGAACTCCCTCTCCTGCCTGCATTAACAACACTAATCTTATCTTAAAGTCCCCATGAAGCCTTTTCTAGTTTCGTACGGAAGAAAAAGTTTAGGAACTGAATCAAAAAATAGAGACAAGTATCATTTTCTCAGAGATCAGCTGGGGCACAATTCCATAGAGACAACACAAAAATATACTAACCTTGCTAAAAAAGTAATATAAGCCGTTATGGAGGCCATTGAGTCCTCACGAAATGGTTAACGTGTTCATACGCTCATTCTAAACTATATAGGAGGATAAAGAATGAAAGATAAGAAACTGATTACAACTTATAAATAAGTACGAGAGTTTCCTTATGATGGGGGCTTTGTGGTTTGGATAAAAAACGGTGTTAACAGCGTTCTACTATACTTCTTATAACGCCCGTCTTTATGATTAAAATATAAAAACTTAAAAAATAAGGAAAGGGAGGTTAAGATGAAAATAGTAAACACAGAAAACGAAGTAAAAAGGAGGATGAATTTGAAAACAAAAAATGCATTAATGATATTGAGTATTGCTCTATTTATTTTATCTGGCTGCAGCAGTAATATAAAAGAAGAAACAAATCCTGTAAAAGACAATCCGAAGAACAGTGTATTTAATTTAGATAGGGATTCGATTAAAGACTTGCAAAACGGAGCTTTAAGAGGAACGCCATTAAAACTTGATAAGACCTTGAAGTTGAGCGATATAGAGAAAGATTGGGGCAAACCAGATGAGCATCGTGACTTGGAAGAACGCCAACTGTATCGGTATACGATTAAAAATCAAACGTTTTATATTTATGTAGATGAAATGAACGTGATAAACAATATTCAAGTAGAACTGAATGATTCAAAATCCGAGATTCTAAAGGTAATGGGCGAACCTTCAAAACCAGGTCACATCTTTATTTATGAAAAGAAAAATCATGTGATTCAATTTGAGAAATTTGATAAATGGAGACTCATTTTACGAACAAAATAAAGGGTGTCAGGTTGTATTATTACCTTTTCACAGGGAGCAAATCCTTCTCTATAGCTTCTTCTAAGTTAGATGAAGCCCAGGAAAAAGTGCAGCATTGGATTAAGCCACTTTCAGAAGGCATTGTCGGTGGAATACAATAAATTCAAAAAAAGATACTAACTAAATTACAAAAATAATATTCGGATAAATACTTAATATCCACTCTCAAAGCATTTGTGCTAAGCTATAACATCCGCTGAATGCTGCCGGGGAAGGTGACGGCTTTTATTGTTAATAGGTCATTATCGTATACAAAGTAAAGTTTAAGGAGGAAAAGAAACCATGAATCAAATTTCTTTTGAGTCTCTTCTTTTTGAAGATAATAAAACGGTAGAACCTCCCCCGCCTCTCTCTAGCCCTTTGGAGAATTTTATACTTACCCTTATATCAAAAGGTCAGATTAGTGCTAGAGATATCTGTGAACAATTGATAGAGCAAAATAAAATCTCAACCGAACGTTACTCCACTGATAAACCAAAAGATTTTCATAAAGTGTGTAAGATTTTAGATGGTTTTGTGGTACAGGGGAAATTGTCGTTATCTGAAGATAAAGAAAAAACGGACCGAATATACAAAGTGGAATAATTCCATATAATCCGGAGGACTATTGTGAAAAAGAAACAGAAAAAAGCTTTAGATGATTTAATTTGGGGTGCAATAGTTTTTTTAGTGTTTGGATATTATTCAAAACGAGCAATATCACCCTGGCTGCAGCAACCTTCTTCTTTTTGGTACTGAGCATAATTTTTTATAAGATTATAAGCTCTTTCCTTTATCAAAGGAGGCTCAAAAGAGCAGGGATCCAACAAATAGATAAAATGACAGGGCCCCAGCTTTTTGTGATATCTCCTGTGGAATTATATATAAAACTCTTCATCTTCTTAACTTCCCCCAGAATAACCCCATTTCAAATTATATGTAGGTTAGATAATGAAACAGTTGATATTATAAAGACCACACATATTAAACATATCTAATATGTGTGGTCTAATTCTGTTTCTTGTTCAACTAAAGCACATCTTAATTGAAGAACAAAGATATTAAAAGAACTCATATAATCCGTTTACAAAATAATCATATACCTTACTATCTATAATCTTTCCCCCGTACCCTTCAAAGAAAATTTGTTTATCTATTTCATTTTCAAATGCATTTGGTTTAGGGCGAATAGCCAATGATACGTCATATCTTGGGTCGCCATAGGTTCCAGTCCCCCAATCGATTACCCCCGTAATTTCTCCGTTGTAAACTAAAACATTATCAATCGTGTAATCTCCGTGAATTAGGGTTTGTTTACAATCATTGGGTTTATTCTTTTTAATTTTTTCTAATAATTCCTCAGTTCCATCTACCTTGTGATTTTTGAAGTTATATTCTCCCTGTATCAACATTTGGTCAAGCCAAGTTTGTTCGTGCATTAGTTCCTTCGGACAAGGGGTTGAATGAATTTGTGATAGGATTTTTCCAAAATTAAATATCATTTCTCTACGTTTTTCATTGTTTTTCTCATTGCATAAAGCTATTCTTAGACTTTCCCCCTCAAAGAACTCAAAGACAGCCCAACATTGTATTTGGTCTTTTTGTTGAATGAATTGCATTACTTTTGGAATAGGTAGTTTTGTTTCCTTAGCCAGACAGTTCATTACAGATATTTCTCTATTTAACCCCGAACAAAATAACTCTCCCTTTGTCCTTTTTATTACATAAAAACCTCGATTACTTTCAATTATCCCTACATTTGAAGTATAACCTTGTCGTGGAAAACTAATGGAATTTATTCCATTAATATATTCCTTTATTTCTATTGGAATCTCATGAATAAGCATTGGTTGCAATTGATTATTCACCCCGATTAAAAAGAGATTTTTCCACACCCGTTAGCCATCCATGAAGCGGAAAAATCATCGCTTCACCACAGAAAATGAAAATGGTTAGGAAGTGTCAATACTGATACAGACCTTTATTCAGTCAACCCTAATCCATAGACTTATTATTTACTCTCTCTCTCCTCTTTTCTTTTAACGTTTGAGTGAAGAAACTTATTTTCATGGTAGCTCAATAAGAATAGTGACATTTATTCCACAATCGTGCCTGTTGACTGAATAAGGAATTTTTCAATTCAAGTTTTCGTTTAGACAAAAGACAAAGTGATCATCTGGATCCAAGACGTGCAAATAATCAGCAACGTATCCACGCAACCACAGCACACCACAAATTCGTCTAAGATAGAAACCTTTCGGAAACCCGACATCTTCGGATAATATTTCCGATGCTATTGTAATGGAGCCATAGTGTGCACGATGTCGCCTAATAGGTTTCCCTGAATTACCTTCGGATTGATCCAGATACTCCAATCTCAAATGTGGTCCTAGCTCAATGGGGCATAATTTTAAGCCAGCCTGGTTCGCTTTTTTAAAAAGCTGGGGTATAGTAGCTCCTTCAGGAAAGCCAAGATTACGAACTTTCAGCTCAACAGCCCTCACACTGTATATCGTATCTGAAATAGTAAATTTATCATCTGCGAATAGCATCTCTCCAAACTTATTCATCAAAATAGAATGTTTTTGCAATTTTTTTAGAAGCTGCGACTTCGTAAGACCGCCAACCTTGACCGTTCTAATAAAAGTTGGGCAGTCGGGGTATATTTTATCTCTTTCAACACTCATAAAGTCACTCCTGCACGAATTGGTTTTATAAGCTTATGAGCAATCTGTCTCGAGGGCTGAACAAAAGATAATCTCTTCAGTAAACTCTTAAACACCTCATATTTCATTTCTTCATTCAAAAATAAATATCCTTCTTGAGCTATCTGTTCCATTAGCAGAACAAGAAAAGCGACTGCTCTTATTGAACAATCGCACCCTTTACAGTCCTTAAACGCTTATCTATATCACCAGCAAAGTCGTCGGCCTTATTTAACTGCCGGTATGCCTGGGTCGGCGTGATGGATAAAGCCAATCACTGTCCACATTGACGGCATAGCCGTATATTTCCTGGAAGCAGTTTTCAAGGTACATTTCTCTGATTTTTTGTGTTTTTCCTTCTTTGATGCGCAGTATCTTCGTGTACTTTCCTTTCAAATTCAGAATCTGTTTGGTTTTGTAAAAGATCTCCAACTCTCTGACCGGTTTAACAGCCCATGACAAACAGAATATAATCACGTTCTGAACAATGGCGTTTAAGCTCCCGCTTCATATCTTCCAGCTGCTGCTTGTTCCGAATGGGCTGTCGTTTTTTATAAGGTTCATGATTTTGTCCCTTCTTTTCCAAGGTTTACAGAATCATACCATCTATATACTCCAAGTTCCCACCCTTATATCGATCTATAATACTGACTTGATAAAAGCATATATAGGAAGGAAAGTTAATATTATTTACATAATAACCCCAAATTTGGATCTTTTGCAGGTCAAATAATAAATGAAGTATTGGAGGCCAGAAAATGTTTATTCACATAGTTCAGCGGGGTGACTCTTTATTTTCAATAAGTAGAAGTTATGATTCTACTATTGACCAGATACGTAGTGTCAACGGGTTAGAGGAAACTAATATCGTTCCAGGTCAAGCTCTCCTTATTCCACTTTATATATATACTGTTCAGCTGGGCGACACACTAATTAGTATTGCAAGAAAAGCATTTGTTCCCTTAGAAAAATTAAGAGCAGCCAATCCCTTAATAAACCCCAATTCATTACAACCAGGAATGAAATTAACAATTCCTAATATATCAGATTATCTTGCAAGTACTTTGAGTTTTTATGTTGTGCGAAATCCAGATTTAGATCGTACATTGATTAGGGACTTTGCACCTTACTCAACTTTAATTTCTATTTTTGAATACCATATTGCTGCAAATGGAGCTATTACAAATGATCTAAATGATTTAGCTGCTATTGAAGAGACTTGGAAAAACAAAGTTACACCACTTGCAACCATTACTAATCTCACTCCGGAAGGTTTCAGTACCGAACTTGTTCATCAAGTGCTAAATAATTCAACAGCAAGAACAAATCTTGTCAATAATATTTTTAATTTGGTATCTAGAAAGGGGTACGGTGGAGTAAATATTGACTTTGAGCGTGTAAGTGCTGAGGATAGGGATCTTTTTACAGGATTTTTACATCAATTAAGGGACCGCCTTGCACCAAAAGGATATGTGTTAACAATAGCTCTTCCCGCTAAAACAAGCGAAGATATCCCCTGGTTAAGAGGCTACGATTATGGAGGAATTGGGGCTGTGGTTAATTTTATGTTTATCATGGCTTATGATTGGCATCATGCTGGGAGTGAACCTGGTCCTGTAGCACCAATTACTGAAGTTAGAAGAACAATTGAATTTGCCATAGAAAGGGTACCAAGAAGAAAAATTATACTTGGGATACCTCTATACGGATACGATTGGATAATACCATATAGACCAGGGACAGTTGCACCAGGTATATCAAACCAGAGCGCAATTGAAACAGCAATGAGGTACCAGTCACCTATACAATATTCAGAAGAATATGAATCTCCATTCTTTCGGTATAGAGATCAGGAAGGACAATTACATGAAGTTTGGTTCGAAGATGTCAGAAGTATCAGCGAACAGATGATATTAGTTCGAGAGTATGGTTTACAAGGGATAGGCGCATGGCAATTAACACTTGGATTTACGGCAGGACCTTGGCTTTTAACAAAGTTTTTCACCATAAAAAAGGTATAAGATTGGTACCTATATTCATTTAATATTATTAAAACTTAATTGGTCACCTACACTTACCTTCATGATTACGCTCATTTTTTAATTCTAAATCCTCTTATGTAAATTTATAACAAAAGTGTTCCACTTTTTTATAATAAGGTTACCTGTTTAAAATAACCTTATTAATAAAACCAATTCACATAATTTGAATTTTTGCCCAATTGACTGAGCAGCTAAAAGGATCTTCCGCCGAAGATCCTTTTTCAGTACCGATATGTACGCTAACCAGCCCGTTAATGGACAAACCAAAAAGCTGCCGAAGCAGCCAAACATTCTTAAACGAACGCACCCTTTAGTTACACCCGGGGATCAAATTCTCAAATTCAGAGATATGTAAATAAGTTCCTAAAGGATCTTTGTTTATGGTTTAATAATTTAAAGGTGAGGTGAAGGAATGTTTTCTAGAAAGATTGTATCTGCGTCTCTTTCCAGTACGTTGTTTGCCATAGTCCTTTCCTTGATAATGGCAACCTTTTATAGGGAATCATGGATAGTCGGTCAAAACTATTTTATTTCAACGGCTGCAATACTTAATATTTTCTTATTGTATTTATTTCCAGCAGTCCTTATATATGGGGTAATAGCCTCAATTATTAGTGATACTATTGCTGAGTTTCTAGCAAAGAAGAGGCACAACCAATATATGGTGCTGATTATTTCTGGGATACTGCACATTCTATTTGGACTTGTACAAACAAAATAATTACTACATATCCTAAATATATCACCTTTTGTTCTTCCACTAACCTCCCCATTAGTGAAAAAAGAAGCAATGTTGCTAAGTGGCTAATATCAATTTATTAATTGTTTGATACTTGTTTTTCCATTATCAGATAATAAGTATTCAATATAGGGCTTTTGTACCTGCATTTGTTCATTTAGCTCTCGACCTGGATTTGCAACGAATGACGCAGTACATAAGAAGAATAAACTTGCCCTCGCTATCGCGATAGGTAACAGTTCAATCTCGCTAGTTGTTAAAGGACCATACCCTTTCAAGAAATGTTCCCCCAATTTTTTTTTATTCTTTTCATTTCTAATAGTCCAAAGAAAGTAAGCTATATCGTGAATACGTTCTCCTTTTTGAAGAAAGTCAAAATCAAGGATATATTTTATTTCATTTTTATCATTAAACAATACATTCCAAGGATGCCAGTCTCCGTGGATAACAACCTTTTTTAAAGAATCTCCATTTAAACACGACCACTCGTTCATAACCTTTTCATAAAGTCTTTCAACCTCTGTTATAAGGGGAGGTTCGTGTATGTACCTTTGAAGTTTTACCAACTGATAAATCCCCTGTTTTAACACTCGATGTGATGGATAGTTGGACCAATTTGGGGTAGGAATCTCTTCCTCCCTAATTAAAGCATTATGAAACTTTTTCAGTAAATTGCCACATCGGTAAACCTGTTCGTTGGAAAATATAAAAGGGATTCCCTGAACAAAAGGCGTTATCTGAACAAATCTGTTATGTAATGTAGAAAAGTAACTACCGTTAGTTGTATTTAAAGGTGTCAGTACAGGAATGTCCTGCTCTATCAATTTTTTTAACAAGTGCTTTTCAGCCAGTAGATGTATTTCACTACTCAAACCAGAATGTACACGGATTACATAGTTTCCTATAGTAGTATTAATTTTTAGATTAACATTAAACAATCCACCTAATTCTCCGTCGATAGTTACTAATTCACCAATTTTATATTGTTCGCACAGTTTTTCTATTTCATTTTTGTTCGGTATGTATCGTAACATTGGCTCCTTTTTCAGTTGTTCTAATAAACAATCCATTATCCAATTCCTCCTTTTGATGTATAGTATACTTCTTTAAGAAGGTCTCAACTTCCTGCAAACTCATTCGGACGCTAGTTACACTAACTCCCTCAATAAACAAACATTTATCTCTTAATTACGCATTTTTTCACCATATTGCTATCTAACTTGTTTTACTTTGAAGATTTGATTAGAGAGAAAAGAACACAATCAAGCAGTTTACGAAGAAAATGAGCGCAAGAAACTAGCCAACCTTCGGTTAATTTCAAAAAGTTGG
>NZ_MLYQ01000071.1:0-24706 GCF_001866725.1 Bacillus sp. MUM 13 | reverse complement strand
TAAGTTTTTCAGTGGCCTCGCATGGGAGGCTGTAATTTCTTTAGTTTTTTATTGTCCTAATTTTCCTCCGCAGTTTCTAAATATTGCAGTATTTTGTTATAAAAACCCCGGTTTTCTTTTTGGATCTGGCTGATGGAATGCATTAGTTCTTTTAGTTTCTGAGAAGCTGCAGCATTGTCATCCGAATTTTTCCCGGGAATATTCACATCTTCTTGGAGAAGCAGATATAGTAACGCGTATGCGGCCGTGCCATTATCAATATTAATAATGGTTTGCCCTTGTTTATTTTTATCTTCAACTTCCCGTTTTTGTATCTTTTTTTCCATTTGCTGTTTAAGCAGCAGTTCCACCATATCTTTGATCTCTTTATTGTCTGCAGCTGCCAAAATAAGCCCTCCTTTTAGTAGCTGATGCTGATTGTATTTAAGGAAGGTATGCCTTTAGGCATATCCTTATGGTAAATAAAACCTTCAATATTTATGTAGCCCGGCTGTCCGGCCTGAAATCGGACTTGGAAATTTGGAAAAGAGAGGAGTTGGTATGCTGGCAGTATGTCTTGTTTTTCAGGTTTGAAAATATATTCATTCGAGGGATCACTGTTTTCATTTTCAATTCTCCGCCAAATGAAAGGCTCATTTTTATTTAATTGCTTTTGGTGAAAGTATTTTCCTGTAAAGTCGTAGTGATGAGAAGCCGTTATTTTCAACAATATTACTGGAGAGTGAAGCGGGCCCGAGGATAAATTTGAATAATGAAAGTTTCCAATGATTGTATGGACTCTGTTTTCATTGGATTCCAGGACTGAAGAAAAAGTGAAATAGGAGATAGGCTGGACGTCTGGGAAATGTTTTGGTTTATTAAGCAAACCAGCAAGTTTTTTCTGAAACTCTGCTGTTTCTCTTTGCAGTTCATTTATCTTACTCTCCAGCTTTAAAATGAGATCATACATTCAAACCACCTGCCCAAAAAGAATAAAGAGAGGAATAGTCCTCTCTTTTACTTTATGCAGCACAATTAGTTATCATGACCAGGGAACAACACAGGGCACTGCGGTGGAATAGCTGGCGTTGGACATTGTTCGGATAAAATGTCACGCGGCTGGCAGAATTCCGCTTTAACTTCAATTGTTACATCAGCTACAGCTTGAACGCTTTGGCAAGTAGTAAGTGTAAGATCGATACTTGTCAAAGTTGGTGTTGGTCCAGCTGTACAATTTAATCTGACTGCACATTCCAAGTCTGAAATTCTTACTGCAAGCCTTGTGCCATCTGGCGCACACAAGAACAGTGATTCAGGAATTTCAATAGCGATAGGTTTGGATACGTCAACAAATGGAGTAGTACCTAGAATACCTTTAAATTCGATAGCCACAAAGAACGTCTTCAGAAAAGTTACTCTTTCTAAAGTAACTAAAGCTCCATCTATTACAAATGTCCGTTCCTCTCTGTCTCCTGGTTCTAATACTGTAACTTCAGCATTAGGAGGAAGCGGATTTCCTTCAGCATCCACTAAAAATACCCGTGTAGATAGGCTGGAAGCAGCACACACATTAATATCTAAACCTAATGCTGCCGCTAAAATGTTTTGACTTCTTGTATTCTGCAAAATTACCCAATCATAAACTTTTTCTGCGTTAATGCATAATAGCTCTTCGATGGGCTGAGGAGAGTAACTCATGTAATCGACTCCTTATTCAAATTTTATTGTACAGTACAAAGTATGTATGCCTACCCTGTCTCGTAACGGTACAAATGACCATATTTTTTGGCAAATGTTTTTTATTTATTGGAACCCTTTTATAGTCACCAGCCGGGCATATGGGCATAAAATAGCCTACAGAAACGGTCACGGAGGTTTTGCTATGGTTAATTTTAACGAAGAGAATACTTTTTCTAATGTACTCATACAGCTTCAGCGCTATAAAAAAATGGTTAAAAGCTACCGCGAAAACGATGTAACACAGGATTATCTGGATATAAAGGAAAAGATGGACCTATTGCGAAAAGAACAGGAAAAGGAAAGAGCTTTGTATTTAGAAATAAAAGAAATCAACCAGCAGCAGAATCTACAATTAGAAGAAATTAAAAATCAATACTCTGTTTTGGATAAAGAGCATTCAGCTTTTAAAAACAGGTTTTATGAACAGGAAAAAAACAAAGGGGAACTTCTGAACCTGTATAATGAAGAGAAACAAAAACATGAAGCACTGAAAAAGGAATTATCTTTTTTACAAACTGGAGAACAAAAAACAAAACAAGAAGCTGACGATATAAGAAGGCTATATAAATCACAAAAGAGTGAGATAGAAGAATTGCATAAAACGGTTAGAATAGTCTCGGAGAAACTCGAAAAAACACTACAAAAATTACAAGATAAAGAGAAGCAAATAGATTTTATGAAAAATTCTGCTGATGAACAGCTGAAATTTAAAGATTCCTATTATGATGCTGAGAAACAGCTTCAAGATTTAAAACAGGATTTTGAGACCAGAATTGCAGAATTGAAAGCATCTTATCAAGAAAAAGAGACTGAAAATGAAGAATTGTTCCAAATAATTCATAATCTCAAGCAGCAGCTAATAGATGAAAGCCATGAGAAAAGCGAGCTGAAAAAGGCTTTGCAGACTAAAAATGAGGCTTTTGATGAAGAAGTAAAGAAACTGCAAGAAGTACAAAAGGAGTATCAGTTTCAAACCAATACGCTCGCTGAAATGACCGCTTCCCATCAAGAGAAAATATCCGAAAATGAAGAACTGATCCAAACTAATTCTTCGCTCCAGCAGCAGCTTTCTGATGAAAGCAAGGAGAAAAGCGAGCTGAAAGAAGCTTTACAGGCTGCAAATGAGGCATTAGAGGACGAAGCCAAGAGATTGAAGGAAGCGCTTGAAGAGTATCAGTTTCAAACCAATACGCTCGCTGAAATGACCGCTTCCCATCAAGAGAAAATTTTTGAAAACGAAGAACTGATCCAAACTAATTCTTCGCTCCAGCAGCAGCTTTCTGATGAATATCAGGAGAAAAGCGATCTGAAAGAAGCTTTACAGGCTGCAAATGAGGCATTAGAGGACGAATCCAAGAGATTGAAAGAAGCGCTTGAAGAGTATCGGTTTCAAACCTATACTCTCGCTGAAATGACCGCTTCCTATCAAGAGAAAATTTCCGAAAATGAAGAACTGATCCAAACAAATTCTTCGCTCCAGCAGCAGCTTTCTGATGAAAGCAAGGAGAAAAGCGAGCTGAAAGAGGCTTTACAGGCTGCAAATGAGGCATTAGAGGACGAAGCCAAGAGATTGAAAGAAGCGCTTGAAGAGTATCAGTTTCAAACCAATACGCTCGCTGAAATGACCGCTTCCCATCAAGAGAAAATATCCGAAAATGAAGAACTGATCCAAACAAATTTTGCGCTCCAGCAGCAGCTTTCTGATGAAAGCCAGGAGAAAAGCGAGCTGAAAGAAGCTTTACAGGCTGCAAATGAGGCATTAGAGGACGAAGCCAAGAGATTGGAAAAAGCGCTTGAAGAGTATCAGTTTCAAACCAATACGCTCGCTGAAATGTCTGCCTCTCATCAAGAGCAAATTTTGGAAAACGAAGAACTGATTCAAACAAATTTTTCGCTCCAGCAGCAGCTTTCTGATGAAAGCCAGGAGAAAAGCGAGCTGAAAGAAGCTTTACAGGCTGCAAATGAGGCATTAGAGGACGAAGCCAAGAGATTGGAAAAAGCGCTTGAAGAGCATCAGTTTCAAACCAATATGCTCGCTAAAGTTACTGCTTCTTATCAAATGAAAATTTTGGAAAATGAAGATTATCTGCAAACAATCGACCTCCTTGAGCAAAAAATTTTAGATAAAAGTCAAGAAGAAAGCGTCCTGAAAGAAGCTTTACAGGAGGCAAATGAGGCATTAGTCAAGGAAGCGAAGAGATTGGAAGAAATGGAGAAGGAACATCAGATTAATTTAAATACCCTTGCTGAAGTGACCGCTTCCTATCAGCAGATAATTTCTGAAAGTGAAGATCAGCAACAAACAATTCATCTCCTTGAGCAGCAGCTTTCAGATGAAAATCAGGTGAAAAGTGAACTGAAAAAGGCTTTGCAGGCAGCAAACGATTCTTTAGTTGAAGAGGCTAACAGGCTGGAAGAAATGGAGAAGGAACATCAGATTAATTTAAATGCCCTCGCTGAAATGACCGCTGCTTACCAGCAAAAAATTTCTGAGAATGAAGATCTATTTCAATCAATCCATCTCCTTGAGCAGCAGCTTTCAGATGAAAATGAGGTGAAAAGTGAACTGAAAAAGGCTTTGCAGGCCGCAAATAATTCCTTAGTTGAAGAGGCTAACAGGCTGGAAGTGATGGAAAAAGAACACCAAATCCAAACAGCAAGACTCGCTGAAATGACTGCTTCATATGACCAGATAATTTCTGAAAGTGAAGATCAACAACAAAGAATCCATTTCCTTGAGCAGCAGCTTTCAGATGAATGTCAGGAGAAAAGTAAACTGAAAGAGGCTTTGCAGGCAGCAAACGATTCCTTAGTTGAAGAGGCTAACAGGCTGGAAGTGATGGAAAAAGAACACCAAATTCAAACAGCAAGACTCGCTGAAATGACTGCTTCATATGACCAGATAATTTCTGATAGTGAAGATCAGCAACAAAGAATCCATTTCCTTGAGCAGCAGCTCTCCGATAAAAGTCAGGAAAAAAGCGAACTGGAAGATGCTTTGCAGGCAGCAAACGATTCCTTAGCTGAAGAGGCTAACAGGCTGGATGAAATGGAGAAGGAATATCAGATTAATTTAAATGCCCTCGCTGAAATGACCGCTGCTTACCAGCAAAAAATTTCTGAGAAGGAAGATCTATTTCAATCAATCCATCTCCTTGAGCAAAAGCTTTCAGATGAAAATCAGGAGAAAAGTGAACTGAAAGAGGCTTTGCAGGCAGCAAATGAGGCATTAGTCACAGAAGCTAAGAGATTGGAAGAGATGGAGAAGGAGCACCAAATCCAAACAGAAAGACTCGCTGAAATGACTGCTTCATATGAGCAGAAAATCTCTAAAAATGAAGAACTGCTCCAAACAATCCAACATCTAAAGGAGCAGATTTTAGATGAAAAACAAGAGAAAAATGAGCTGAAAAAGGCTTTGCACAATGTAAACAACGCGTTCGCAAGGGAAGCAAAGATCATGGAAAATCTGCAAGAGGAATACCAATTGAAAACAAATATGCTAACTGATATGAATGCATCTTATCAGCAGACATTAACTAAAAATGAGGAACAGCTCCATTTCATTGACCAAATTAAACGGCAGCTGGAGGAGATTGCTCTTGAAAATAGTCATCTAAAATCAGCTTTGCATAGTGCCAACGAAGCTTTTAATGGTGAAGCAAAAGAATTGAGGGAACTCCAACAGCAGTATCGGCTTAAAACAAATGAACTAGCTGAAATAAAAACTTCATATCAAAGTCAATGTTTGAAGAATGAAGAACATACAAAAATGATTCTGGAGCTTAAACAGGAAATATCACGTTTAAATGAGCCGCATGTGGAGGAAAGTGAAGAGGAACATGAAATTGAAGAAGTGGCTCTAATGGCAGCTGGAGTCACTGAGCATGGAATTAACGGGGGAAGAACACCTCTGGATTTAATCCGATTTTCACAGCAGAACATAAAACCACAGCAGCAAGAAGCACAGCGTGTCACATTCCGGGATATACAGGGAAGGAAGCAGCAAAAAGAAAAATGAACCGATAAGAAATTTCCTTCATTCTTTTAACAGAAGATATTAATCGCCCCCTGCTGGTATCAAATCCGGCAGGGGGCATTGTTTTTTTACTGATTCAGAAATTTCACACAAACTGGATAAGGAACAGCCACATCAGATTGCAACAGCTTCAGCTTGCCTGTCTGTTCATTTCTGCTATATAAGACAAGATTTCCAGTTTCCTGGTTGGAAGCTACAATGTATTTGCCAGATGGATCAATAACAAAATCCCTAGGCCAGTTTCCTTCTGTGGAAGTATACTCAACGAGCTCAAGCAGACCTGTATCCTGATCGATGCTGAAAACCGCAATACTGTCATGTCCACGGTTTCCTGCATAAACAAATTTTCCGTCTGGCGAGATATGGATAGCACTGCCTTGGGAATTTTCTTTAAAATCGCCAGGGATGGCAAAAATATACTGCTGCTCCGTAAAGCTGCCATCAGCGGAATTATAGGCAAGAGCAATCACTTCGTTTGAGAGCTCAGTCATCACATAGGCAAATTTTCCATTAGGATGGAATCCAATATGCCTTGGACCGCTTCCCGCATGTACGGTAAGAGTGCTCGCCTCAGTTAATTCTGCATCCTTCACTTCATATGTAATGATTTTATCTGTACCTAAATCTATAGCTACAATATATTTTTCGTCAGGAGTGAAGCCAGAAAAATGGGCATGTGATTTATCCTGGCGATCTTTATTAGGGCCAGATCCTTTATGTTCAATCAATGATACGGCAGCATTCACTTTTCCAGTTTCAGGATCTACTTTAAAAGACTGTACGGTTCCCTGATGATAGTATGCAAGAGCTGCTGTCTCATTGCTGCTGTCAACACTCACATAACAAGGAGATCCGCCGGGAAAAAGCTGTTTGTTGATTTCACTTAGTTCTCCAGTTTCGCCATTAATTGAATAAGCTGCAATTCCGCCTTGATCACCCTGTTTGGCTACAGAATAAAGATATTTATTGTTGCTGCTTACAGTTACATATGTAGGATTTTCAAGTTGGGCTGCAACTTTTACATCACTGATTTTTTCATTTTCAGTATCCAAAGTAAAGGAATAAATTCCTTTGCTGTCTCCTTTGGTGTAGGTTCCAACATATCCAGTGAACTTTGTCATGTTAATTCCTCCAGTTTCAGATTTAATTTATTTTACCACAAGCCGCTAATAAAACTATAGGATAAGGCTTATTTGTGTTGAAGCGGAAATTTCTTATAAGAGTTTTAACGGTGAAATCTGCTGGGGAATTCATACGTTGCCTCTTTATTTTCGAGCAAACCACTTTACATAGACAACGAAACATATTACCTTTAGATAAGCATTGAATAATCCGACTAAACTCATAGGATAAGGAGTGAACATAATGGAAAATAGATATTCATCTTGGGGCCACCATGCAACAACAAGAGTTGCTCCCCTGAATCCTGTTCAAATTCCGTTTGTAATCGGCGGATTAATAGCAGCCGTTGTTTTGTTAATTTGTATTGTAAGAACTGCAAATTGGACACAGGGAGTTCTTTTTATCATCGGTTTAGCTTTAGGGGCAACATTGCTGCATGCCCGATTTGGGTTTACCTCCGCATTCCGCAGGCTTATGTCAGTAGGAAATGTCCAGGGTTTGCAGGCGCATATGCTTATGCTGGCTGTTTCCTCTACTTTATTTGCCATTATATTAAGCACAGGTTTTTCATTTACTGGATTAAAACCGGCAGGCTATGTTTCTCCAGTAGGCATTAGTGTTGTATTTGGCGCTTTTCTTTTCGGTATAGGCATGCAGCTTGGAGGCGGGTGTGCATCAGGGACCCTGTATTCAGTTGGCGGAGGGTCTTCCTCAATGATCCTGACTCTGCTGGCTTTTATCGGCGGTTCGGTTCTGGGAGCATATCATTTTAAATTTTGGATGCAGGATACACCATCATTTCCACCCATTTCGCTTGCTGAATCGACAAGTCTCGGTTATTTTGGAGCTTGGCTGGTTCAGATAATCGCTTTTGCATGTATCTACTGGATCACAATAAAAATTGCAAAAAAGAAAAATCCTCCTGCCATGAAGCCATTGCCGACCATGTTTGGCTGGAAAAAAATACTGCGGGGATCGTGGCCGCTTTATACCGCTGCGATTATTTTAGCTTTATTGAATGCCCTGACTTTAACCATAAGGGGTAATCCGTGGGGGATAACATCCGCTTTTGCACTATGGGGCGGGAAGTTTTTACTGTCAATGGGGCTGGATGTATCCTCCTGGAGTTATTTCTCGGGAGCAAACGGGGCAGCGCTTTCCCATACAGTTCTTGCTGATTCTACCAGTGTCATGAATTTTGGCATCATTTTAGGTGCATTTGTTTCAGCAGCTTCGCAAGGAACATTCAAGCCAGGCAGAATAAGGCCAGGTGTGGCATTAGCTTCAATCATCGGCGGCCTTATGATGGGCTATGGCTCCCGTCTTGCATTCGGGTGCAATATCGGGGCATACTTCGGAGGTATTGCTTCATTTAGCCTGCATGGCTGGGTATGGATGATAATGGCAATGCTCGGAACTTCATGCGCATTATTTATAAGGCCATTGTTCGGGTTAAGCAATCCTAAGCCCAATGACTCTGTTTGTTAAATACGCATCTAAGATAAATGCCTGGCAGTATATGAAAGAGTGAGTCAGTTATAAGGCTATTATGCAAATCACAGGTATGAAGTAATAAAACGGAACCGCTTGCGGGGTCCGTTTTATTTACTTCATAGAACATTGCTGATTATAGCAAGGGCCGATTAATTACCGGGAAATGAGTATGAAAGCGAAACAGGTGAGGACCAGCCAACGCCCCTTACTTCCCAAGCTTCTGAAGGGTAAGTCATCAGCCAAATTTAAAAGTGTCTTTGACCTGTAAAAAGATTCTGGATTAAATTTGTTTATAGTTATTGCTTCTATTATAATGATAAACGATAAATATAATATGGAAGAGTGAAATCTATGTATGATTCTATGATTAAATCAATAAATGCCTCTGAACTTCCCGAAGTAGATATACTAATAAAAAATCTTCGTTCAAAGCTTCCTAAAGTCTATAACGGAAAAAACGCCGCAGAATTTGCTGACGCATTCAGAGAAGTCCTGAAAATAGGTATTGCCATGGATTATAAAACCATGATGCTTTATTTGCCTTCCAGGCCTAAGCTGAGCCAAAACTTAGTTGCTCATTTTCAAAATATTAACAAATCCATTGCTACCAGATCAGGAAACAAGGACTGGTTCCATGATTTGTTTGCCTTGTTCATTGCACTGCCTGGTATTCTCTCTTTATCATGGGATGAAATTGAAAAGCATGTTGTATCTCTAAATTAATTCATAAAAAAATGCCGCCAGTGAAGTGACCCCTAAAAGTTAGACACGGTTATTTCATTAGGCAGCTTGTGTGAAATGGGTTCGGTATTGTACCGGACTCATTTTTAATTTTGCCTTAATCCGTTTTGTATTATAGTAATTGATTGTTGTAATTCTATTTTAAAATGATCAACACTCTCAAACTCCTTCAAGTAGAGGAGTTCAGATTTCATAATTCCAAAGAAATTCTCCATGACAGAGTTGTCGTAACAGTTTCCCTTTCGAGACATACTTTGGACGATCCCTCTTGATTCAAGAGCGTGAAAGCGTCTTCGCCATTGTATTCATATTGTTTTATCCATTTAAGAATGGCTTGATGATTAGTCCCTAAAGATTTGGCTATTTCATGTGAACTCTCATTCCCGTTTAGATAACGATTGACCGCTTGTAATTTATCATGGGCAGTAAATTTAACCATATAAAAACTGCACCTCCAACTGTTAGATCGTGTCTAACAATTGGGGTTCAGTTCACAGATCAACATCTGCCGGCATTTTTTTATGTAATGGAATGATCAGCCAGCCGATGATTTCGATGGATAACCGTATAAAGTATAATTCCTGCTATCAGCAGAAGGGTGCTTGTTGAGATAAAAACAGCAGAAAAACCGAAATATCCGGCAATAGAACCGCCCATAACAGGTCCTATCATATTACCAAGAAATCTGAGGCTGGTGTTGTAGCCAAGAACCTCACCCTGCATTGAAATTGGCGCTTCCTGGCGGATATATGCTATTCGGACTGGAATTATCCCGCCAATCGCAATTCCGAGTGCAAAGCGGACTGCCACTAGCTCCCATAGGTTTGTTACAAACGCACCCGGGAAGTAAACGATGGTGGATATAAAAAGCAGGAGGACAAGAATTTTTATATAACCGTACCGGTCACCGATTTTACCCCAATAAGTAGCCATTAATAAATTCCCAAGTCCCGCTGCAGAAAAGGCGATTCCCGAGTAAAAAGCGAGATCGGTTTTACCATGCAGCTCCCTCACGTAAAGAGAAAGGATAGGCTGAATGCTGAAGTGCGCTATCTGTACAAGCGCAGAAATAAGCAAAACAGTTAATAAAACAGGATTCTTTACTATATGGGAAATCACTTCTTTACTGGAATACCTTACAGATCTGCTTTCTTTGCTTTCTACTTTGAATTCTTTAGTAGCGAATACCAATAGAGCAGATATGAAAATGGATATTGATGTCCATTTAAATGTTGTCGAGTAGCCTAAAGAGTCAGCCATCAAGCCTCCAAGCATAGGACCAAGCAAAGACCCGGTAATGCTCCCTGTCTGTAAGGTGCCCAGGACACGCCCTGCAATCTCTTTAGGTGTTTGTGTGGATATGAAAGCTTGAGACATGGAAACAAAACCCGTAAAAAAGCCAGTGAGCATTCGCAAGACAAAAAGCTGCCACACAGATGTAACAAATCCCATTAAAAATATGGAGAGTCCCATTCCGAAGGCACAAAATATAAGGATTTTCTTTCTGCCTAATCTGTCGCCGATTCTTCCCCAGATTGGAGATACCAAAAAGGCAGTGACAAAAGTTACGCCAAATGTCAGCCCTGATGAGTGCTGAATATATTTTTCTGAATAATGGCCAAAGGTTCCGATATAGAGAGAAAGAAAAGGAAGAACCATGGTCGTGCTGCCGCCAATGAAAAAGTTGGCAAACCACATAATAACCAGATTCCGTCTGGCATGCTGTAATTTTTCCATCTATTCACTTCTTTCTGATTTTCGATTTCCGTAATATATATAGACTATTATTTCGTTACTCTAAATATTAGTATAAAACTATTTAACAAAGAAAGAAATAATTTTGTACCTTTCTTTTTAGATGCCTCACGGGGCACACATAATTCCCGGTTTCAGGTGCATATATCCATTCATTCCATAAGATTATTCAATGGTATAATATTAAACACATTCATTTACTTTTCGGGAGGGACCATGAAAACATTTTTTGACTATATTGAATCAAGCGGGAAATTAGACAATGGTAAAATAACAAAGAGAGAAAAAATTTATCAGGGAATGAACGGGAAGTATGTTGAAAGATTTTACATAGAAGATGGCCAAAGTTATATCTTTAAACCATTGACCAATACAGAGCAGCTTGGTAAGGAAATATGGGCGCAAGAGAGGATTTTATTAAATTTACCACTCTTCTATCCTAAAATCTTGGCGCACAGCACATCAAATGATCCTGAGAAAAGCTGGATCATTCTTGAGGATATGGGGCCGCTGCTCCATGTTTTTGAAAAAAATATCCTTGCAGAAGTTGTTCAGCTTATGGTCCAGTGGCACTCTTTTCCTGTCGGAGAACTAGCAGAAATACCTGTCAAAGGTCCAAAGCCAGGTATCGAATATATCTCAAAAGCAGTAATGAAAAAAAAGGAAGAGATACTGGATCTTATGAAAGGCTACTATATTTCCGCAGATCTGCTTCATAAGTTTTTCACAAAGTTAGAAGAAACAGTGTTTAATGATGAAATGGTGCTTTCACATGGAGATTTGCATCTTGGCAATTATGCAAAAACAAAGACTTCTATAGTTGTTCTGGATTGGGAACATGTTCACCTGAATTACAGGCATTGGGACTTGTATCATTTAATTGATATGTCTCATCCTGTTTTCCCTAAAAATACATCGAGTGAACTGAGAGAAGATATTCTAAATATGTATTGCAAGCTTGCAAACCAGCAGGGAGCTGCCATAGAACAAGAAAGTTTCTTTAAAGAATATTTTGTTTTCTCCTCTGTTTTTTCAATTTGGATGATTCTTTTGATTTCTTCGGATTTATTAATGGAGAATTCAAAATGGCCTAAAAATCAATTGCACAGCCAGCTTAATGAATCCTTGAGCTCGCTGGCACAATGCTTAAATAAAATATAATAGTCAGGTGCAGCTGCCCCAGTGAATGAATTTTTCATTCTGCTTATTTAAAGTTATCGTGAACAGGGCTATCAAAATATTTACATAAAGAATCAATGACAATAATAAATAATGTATACAATGATGTTTTGTTCAAGAAAGATATTTTTTGATAATGCAAGTTACTAAATCACTTTTTTGGGGAAATAACAAAATAAAAAGGATTTAGGGAGCGATTGACATGACTTCAGAAACTCAAACAAGCCAATCTGAAAGGTTTGAAACAGCATTTAACAGGTTACATAAATCCCTTATGCATAATGTGAAAAATGCAAGAAGCGATAAATTCACCGATCTTGTTTATAAAGGGAAGAGCCACGCGTTAATTCGTTTCTATGAACATGATTTGTGTCAATTTGCCAAGCTTCGCAATGCCATTGTCCATGAAAAAATTGAAGAAGGCTATTATATAGCCGAACCGCATATAGATATTGTCGAGAAAATTGAGAGCATGGCCGATGAATTCGAAAAACCTCAATCAGCACTTTCGATTGCAACTAAACCTGTTTACTATTTTTATGAAGATGATAAATTATCTGAAGTACTTGTGCTTATCCGTAAACATTCACACTCACGTTTTCCTGTTTACGATTCAAATGACTGCTATCTTTGGCTGCTTACTTCTGCAGAAATTGTAAAATGGATGGCGGATCACTTTTCTGAAACCAGCCTTGATCTAAATAGCATAAAAATTAAAGATATCCATTCTAAGCGTTTCAGGCATCACGTTGAATTTACATCACAGAACAGCACAGTGCTTGATGTGGAGGATATTTTTGAAGAATATCAGCGCAGAAATCAAAAACTTGAAGCTGTGCTGATTACCAAAAATGGAAAGCCATCCGAAAAACCAAATGGTATTATTACTACTTTGGATCTCCTGGAGGCAGAAATAAGCGAGTAGCCAATTAAAAAAACGTCAGGATAAGGTACCGGCTCCCGAAAATCAAGTGTGCAAATCTGCCTTTTCGGCAACCGCCTAACGAGGCGTTTTTCCTTGCTTAAAAGTCCAAGAACAAAGATGACTGTAGCTCCTAACTACAACAAGCTTGTTTACCAAAGCAAAGGCGAAGCATATACAATATATGCTTCGCCTTTTTAAAATTCGATATTAAACACCAGAAGTAAGCTTAGCTGCATGAATCAACATAGGAATAAGGGAATCTCCCATTAATAGAGTAATCCACGCAGCAAAAATCATGGCAAGGGTTGAAAAAGTACCTTCCTGTTCTCCGTATTCCATTGCCTTGCTGGTTCCAACTCCATGGGCGCTCATTCCAAATGCCAATCCTCTGGCAATTGGTGATTCAATAGATAGCCATTTAATAGCAGAAGGGCCAATAATTCCTCCCATTATTCCTGTAACGATTACAAATACAGTAGTTAATGCCGGCAGGCCGCCAATTTCCTTGGAGACCTCTATGGCAATTGGAGTAGTAATTGACCGGGGAAGAATGCTGATAATTAAGTCTGGTGCCATTCTCAAAAGCTTAGAGAAGGCGAAGGATGACAAAATGGCAACTATTACACCTGTAGTAATGCTTGTAATAATGATGCCAAGGTTTTTTTTAAGCAGCGCCCTATGCTTATAAATCGGAATGGCAAAAGCAACAGTCGCCGGACCGAGCAAATGAGAAAGCAATCTTGCTGAATGAATATACTGTGTTCCAGATACATGCAGGCAGCTGATCAGGGCAATCAATGCAAGCGGGCTGATCAAAAGAGGATGCATAAAAAAGTATGATCTTCTTTTATATATTTTTTTTGAAATCATGTAAATGACATAAGTTATTAAGGTGAAAAAGACCATGGAAATTATGATGCTTCACTTCTTTTCTTATTAGATATTTTTTCTGCAGTAAACGCCGTAGCGCCCATTACGATAAAGGTGCTGACGCCAATAAGCAGGAGGGCCTTAATACCCTGTAAGCTCAGGATTTCATCATAATTCACAATACCGACAGCAGAAGGAATAAAAAAGAGGAGCAATTCAGCAAGGAGCCAATTTCCGCCTTTTTCAATCCATTCAAGCTTAATTATTTTCAGCATCAATGCGGCAAATAACAAAATTAAACCGATCATTGAAGCAGGAACTGGTATATGAATAAAATGTTTAATTCCTGCACCTAGATAAAGGAAAATATGCAGAATTAATATTTGAATAATGATAGTAATAAGTTTCATTTTTCAGCACTCCTAAATAATAAAAAGAAGCGATATTTCGCTCCTCTTGTTAAAACTATATTACTATCATAATTATCATAAGTAAAATACATATTTAACATAATGAATATAACTTATAGTTATATGGTCATACTGGCCACCATAAAGTCGATGAAAGTCCTGCCAGCAATTGAAATGTATTTTTCTTTTTTGGTAATCAGAGCAAGATTCCAGGGAGAGACAGGGACAAGCTTAATAATTTTAATGTTTTTTTGATCAGCGCGTCTGCAGATTGAATCAGGAAGAATAGAAATCCCAAGATTAGCCCCTACCATTTCTGACATGAAATCCCACTGAGAGCTTTTAAAAAGTATTTTGGGTTCAAAGCCTTGCTGAATAAACTTTTTTCTCATGATTTCGTATAAGGCAAATTCTTCACTATAAAATATAAAGTCTTCCCCGTTTAATTCCTTTAAATGAACTGTATCGCGTTCTGCAAAACGATGCTCGGGGTGAACCAGCAATTTTAACTCATCGTAGACAATGGGGTGTATGCTGAAAACTTCTTCATTAACAGGCAATACAGCCACGCCCATTTCAAATTCTCCTTCTTCAACACTCTTTACAACTCTCGCAGCTCCATATTCTGTTATATTGATTTTAATATTAGGATACAAACGGTGAAAATTGGCCATCACTTTCGGGAAATACAGGCTGCCTACTATCGGCGGAACCCCTATATTAATTTCTCCCCTAGCCAAATGTGTCATATCATTTAAAGTTGTATGCATTTCATTTACTTGGGAAATAATTCTTTGTGCATACTCATATACTACCTGACCGGCATCGGTCAGCTCGCTTACTTTATTTGAACGCAAGATAAGCGGCATACCAAGTTCTTCTTCTAGACCTTTTATCATCTTACTGAGTGCCGGCTGTGAAATATGAAGAGTCTGTGAGGCTTTTGTTATGCTATTTTGTTTGGCTACTTCATAAAAATACTTTAATTGGCGAAAATCCATAAAAACACTCCTTCTTCTTTATTATAAGTAACAATCATGTAAAAAACCCTTATCAGATATACAGGCACATTTTTTCTGCAAAAACGTCTCTTTTCTTGTAGATTGTTTTTTTTAATGAGTTCTTCGGGCGATCACAGTTTGGAATCAGAGATTAGAAGGAAAAATGCCGAACTTCTGCGGGATTAGCGGGACAGGTGAGATGCAGGCAGAGCTTGGGATGCTCATTGCCCTCCCGCGGAAAGCAGGCATCCCGGAACGGAAATAAGCCAGCTTGTTCCATATTAATAAAGTTAACGAAAACTGCTTTAATAATGAAAGCATGTGATATTTCTCGGGAAAGCGCAAATAACGGCAAGACTCGTGAAAAGATGCAAAGAAGCATTCGTTTTAACTTGCGGTTTTTTTGAATTATGCTAAAATAATTCGAGTACAGTTAAACTTGATAAAAATCCGTTTAATAACGGTAGAGGTTGTTAGCTACCCTCTCAAAAAAACTAAGGAAAAACAGGTGTGCTTTCTTTAGCATTCCTGTTTTTTCATGTTAAAGGAGATTTATAGGATGAAAAAAGAAAAAGCCATAATTGTATTCAGCGGCGGACAGGATAGTACAACCTGCCTATTTTGGGCCAAGCAGCAGTTTGAAGAAGTTATAGCGGTAACTTTCGATTATAACCAAAGGCACAGCCTTGAAATACAATGTGCAAAGGATATTGCCAATGAACTCGGCATAAAGCATCATATCCTTGATATGTCACTATTAAATCAGCTTGCTCCAAACGCGCTGACCAGAAACGATATTGACGTAAAAGAAGGAGAAGACGGTGAATTGCCTTCTACATTTGTACCAGGAAGGAATTTAGTTTTTATTTCTTTTGCCGCCATCCTGGCACGGCAGCTTGGCGCCAGACACATTGTCACAGGTGTTTGTGAGACCGACTTCAGCGGATATCCGGATTGCCGCGATATATTTATTAAATCATTGAATGTATCGCTGAATCTTTCTATGGATGATTCTTTCGTCATACATACGCCGCTCATGTGGATTGATAAAGCGGAGACATGGAAAATGGCAGATGAACTAGGGGCACTTGACTTTGTCAGAAACAAAACATTAACCTGCTATAACGGCATCATAGCAATGGGGTGCGGTGAATGCCCGGCATGCTTATTGCGCAAAAAAGGGCTTGACGATTATCTCATGTCCCGAAAGGAAGCGTGACGCTATGACAGGTTTCAAAATTGTTGAAAAGCTTCAAAAAATAAATGAAGATATCCATAAAGAACAGCTTAAGTATCATCATAAAAGAGTGCTTGTCAGCAAGGAATTCACTTTTGACGCTGCACACCATTTACATTGCTATGAAGGGAAATGCAAGAACCTCCATGGACATACCTATAAGGCAATATTCGGGATCAGCGGCTATACGGATGATACAGGGTTAATGATTGATTTCGGTGAAATTAAGCAAATCTGGAAAAATGAAATTGAAATACATCTTGATCACCGATACTTGAATGACACCTTGCCATTGATGAACACGACAGCTGAAAACATTGTTGTTTGGATGTATGAAATGATGAGTGAATACTTAAAAAAAGACCTCAAATGGACAGAAGCTGGAGTAAGATTGGAATTCGTAAGGCTTTTTGAAACTCCTACTTCGTATGCTGAAGCAAGAAGGGAGTGGATGGAGGTTGAGTAAAATACCAGTAATGGAAATTTTCGGGCCAACCATACAGGGAGAAGGCATGGTAATAGGCCAAAAAACTATGTTTGTAAGAACGGCAGGCTGTGATTATTCCTGTGCCTGGTGCGACTCATCATTTACCTGGGATGGATCAGGCAAACAGGATATCAGACAGATGTCAGCAGAAGAAGTTTGGGAAGAGCTCCAAACTTTAGGCGGCAGCGGCTTTTCTTATGTTACGATTTCCGGTGGCAATCCGGCCCTTTTGAAAAATCTCAGCACCCTCATAGAACTGTTGAACACGCATTCAGTGAAAGTTTGTTTAGAGACACAGGGAAGCAAATGGCAGGATTGGTTTTATGACATTGATGAACTGACTCTTTCTCCAAAACCGCCAAGCTCGAAAATGGAAACAAATTTTACAATTCTGGATGAAATCATAAAAAACCTGAGAAACAATAAAAAAGGGAAAAGCTTCAGTATCAAAGTTGTTGTATTCGATGAATTGGATTACGAATATGCACTAACCGTTTACAAGCGATATCAAGGAGTACCCTTTTACCTTCAGGTAGGAAATCCGGATATCTCAACAGCTGATAATACAGAGCTTACCATAATGCTGCTTAAACATTACGAGGAACTTATCGATAAGGTTATGGCAGATGGCCGATTTACAGATATAAAAATACTTCCTCAGCTGCACACTTATATTTGGGGAAACAAACGGGGGGTATAACCATCTCCCTCGTTCAAAACAAAAAAAGTATTTTTTCCTGTTAGGCATGCTTATCACATGCCTAAGTGCTCCAGCGGGCAATAGATCTAATATTTTACGGAATCAGTGCCGGAGCTGAGGAAAATATCCATGCAATAGCAAATTCCAGCTGCACTATAAAAAGCACTTTTCTTATCCATAGTACACCAAAGCCTGGCAGACATTATGTCTGCCAGGCTTTATTTATGAGTTATAATCCTAAGACATGTTTTTTTTACATAAACCATTTAAAATAGGGCTATGGCACCTTATGAAGGAATGAGTCTTCGAATATAGATAATGGAGGCGGAAGAATAATGATAAAAAATATTATTTTGAAAAATGAATCTGAGGTTTATAAAATTATGCAGGATTTGATAGAAAGAGCTTATGTGGAGGCCAGTGAAGAAAAGCTATTGTTGTGCATGGAATGCGGGGATGTTGATTTTTATATTGCACTTGCCCACAATGAAGAACTTCAAGATGCCATAAAAGAAAATTTTGAGGTTGATGAGTACGGAGAAGTCCTGGATGAAGAAAAATACCGGAAAATGCTTGATGATCTGCAGGATAATTTTCTCGAAATGCATATAAAAAGCGGACTGTTTGATTACTATCCCGCGGGAGAATATGATGTAGCAGGAGAAAAACGGCAATCAGAAACAGATATCATTGCCCCTAAAGGAAAATTTTCTGCTCCATTTGAAGATGCTGCATTATAAAAGCAATTAATAAAAAAGGAGCATCTTGACAGATGTTCCTTTTTTTACAATTTCAGACAATCATTTGACTTCTTTCCACATTTCAGTATATATTTTTTATATAACGTTATATGTCAGAAAATTTACAAAAGTATTTCTATTCATTATAATGTAAATTTTCTGGTACATAAAATTTGAAAAGAAAGGAGAGATGCTCATTGATTGAATTTTCAGGGGTGAATAAGTTTTTCGGCAATTTTCATGTCTTAAAAGATATTGACCTTAAAATATCTAAAGGAGAAGTAGTTGTCGTTATCGGACCATCCGGTTCCGGAAAAAGCACTATGCTCCGCTGCATTAATCGTTTAGAAAGCATATCAGATGGTGTTCTGACTGTAAACGGCATATCTGTTGCAGATAAAAAATCAGATATCAATAAACTCCGCCGCAACATCGGGATGGTCTTCCAGCACTTCCACCTATACCCGCATAAAACCGTACTTGAAAATATCACAATAGCACCCATGAAGGTATTAGGCCTGTCAGAAAAGGAAGCAAGAGAAACTGCGCAAAAATATCTGAAAAAAGTAGGGATTTTGGATAAGGCAGATTCCTATCCATCGCAGCTTTCCGGAGGACAGCAGCAGCGTGTCGCCATAGCCAGGGGACTCGCCATGAATCCCGAGATTATGCTGTTTGACGAACCTACTTCAGCACTTGATCCAGAAAGCATAGGCGAAGTGCTGGATGTTATGAAAACATTAGCTAATGAAGGGATGACAATGGTTGTAGTAACGCACGAAATGGGTTTTGCAAAGGAAGTTGCTGACCGCATCGTATTTATGGACCATGGTCAGATTTTGGAAATGGCTGCTCCGGATCAATTTTTTGGAAATCCCCGCGAGCAAAGGGCACAGCTATTTTTAAGCCGTATTTTAAATCATTAAACAGGAGGTAATAGTATGCTGAATCCTAAAAAAATATTTAAACTGGCTCTGCTATCAATGATGGCTGCACTAATATTGGCAGGCTGCGGAGGTGAAAAAACAACTGGTGATGGAAAAGGCAAAGATGTGCTGGCGCAAATCAAGGACCGCGGCAAAATCATTGTCGGAGTAAAGAATGATACACGTTTATTCGGATTAAAGAACCCTAGCACAGGCAAGGTTGAAGGTTTTGATATTGATATTGCACGAGCGCTTGCCAAAGAAATCCTTGGAGATGAAAATAAAGTGCAATTCAAGGAAGTAACCTCAAAAACGAGAATGCCCCTTCTTCAAAATGGCGATATTGATGCCATTATAGCGACGATGACCATCACTGATGAACGGAAAAAAGAAGTGGATTTTACCGATGTTTATTTTGATGCAGGACAGTCATTGCTTGTAAAAAAAGGGAGCAAGATTACAGGAATCCAGGATTTGAAAAAAGGGACAAAGGTTTTAGCAGTTAAAGGCTCTACTTCGGCAATCAATATCAGGGAAAAGGCTCCGGATACCACCGTCCTTGAATTTGAGAACTACTCTGAAGCGTTTGCCGCATTAAAGTCCAAACAAGGTGATGCTTTGACTACCGATGATGCTATTCTTTATGGAATGGTAGATGAAGATCCTTCCTACGAACTGGTAGGAGGCACATTTACAAAAGAACCTTATGGAATTGCCGTGAAAAAAGGAAACAAAAAACTAGTGGATGAACTTAATAAAGCACTAAAGAAATTAAAGGATTCCGGAAAATATCAGGAAATACATGATAAATGGATAAAAAACTAACTGATCTGCTTTGATTGCTGCCTGACAGGAGGGGCAGCCCTCCTGTTAGTGCAAGAGGAGAGGATTTACTTGAATTTCAGCTTGTTGACAAATAATCTTGATATGTTTCTGGAAGGATTTAAAAACACTGTCTATGCAAGTCTAATCGCGCTTGCGGCCAGCCTCCTTTTAGGTACCGTCCTCGCGGTCATGAGGATTGCTCCATTCAAGCCATTAAATTGGCTTGGAACTATCTACGTTGAATTTATTCGGAACATTCCGCTGCTTGTCATTACGATTTTTATCTTTCTTGTTTTTAAGCTCAGCGGACTATATGCAGGAATTTTAGGATTGACCATTTACACAGCATCCTTTGTGGCAGAAGCCATCAGGGCAGGCATCATGTCAGTTCCTCAGGGCCAAATGGAAGCTGCCCGCTCATCTGGCCTTTCTTATGGCCAGGCAATGAGGATCATCATTTTGCCTCAAGCCTTCAAGATTGTAATTCCGCCACTGGGAAACCAGTTTATTAATCTTGTCAAGAACACTTCCATCATTTCCCTGGTTGCAGGAGCAGATTTAATGTATCAGGGTGATTTGATTTCCTCCCGCACCTTCGTAGTGTTTGATGTGTATATCTTTGTCGCCATGTTTTATTTAATCCTAACTATTCCTTTGAGCCTTGGTGTGGGATATTTGGAAAAACGCCTGGCTAGAAGCAATTGAAGGGAGGAGCCTATTGGACTTTCTAGGAGCTTATACACCGGATCATTTAAAATTTTTGCTGCAGGGTTTTGGAGTTACCCTTGAAGCAGCTTTCATTTCTATAGCATTAAGCTTTATTTTTGGAGCACTTATTGGGATAGGAAGATACGCAAAAATTCCATTTTTCTCCCACCTTCTTGGCGTACTGGTAGAAATCATCCGGAACCTGCCGCTGCTTCTTATCATTTTTTTCACATACTTTGCTCTTCCAGAAGTGAATATTAAACTCGAGATCCTGCCGGCTGCAATTGTCGCTCTCACTATTTTTGAATCAGCCATGCTTTCAGAAATCATCCGCAGCGGATTGAATTCCATTGATAAAGGACAAATAGAAGCAGCTCGTTCTTCGGGCCTGAATTATGTCCAGACATTATGGCACATCATTTTGCCTCAGGCATTAAAAAGAATGATACCGCCCATTGTTAGCCAGTTTATTTCTCTTTTAAAAGATACTTCACTTGCAGTCAGTATCTCCCTGCCAGAGCTCCTGCATAATGGGCAGATCATTTATAGCCAAAAGATGTCATATCTTGGCCCCATTTTTATACTGATTGCCTTCATGTATTTTATTGTGAATTTCGCCCTATCCCGGGTTGCTTATAGATTAGAAGCCAAACGGGTGTAAGAGGGAGAAGGAATGCCTAATATACGATGAAAATTAATATGTAAATGTAAAAGCCTTGCCGGCAACCGGCAAGGCTTTTACATTTCTTCTAGTGGTGAATAATAAAAAATGTCCTTTATCTATTTGAGTGATATAAAACCAGTGCAGGTTTCTGTATTTACAGATTGGTCAATCCGCCCAAATATAGGGGGAAAAGCTTATTTCCAAACATCAATAGCTGTAAGAAAAGATGGAACTCAGTGAAGTCCTGTGTAGTCTTGCGCCTGTGAGTTTCATAGACAAGTTTACAGAGCTATTATTAAATAAGTATGATATGGTATATATTACTGCGCCAAAAAGATATTAAAGATACTTGGGTGTACAAACATCTAAGAAGTCAGGTGTACAATAATAATGGAGTGATTATATGAGTAAAGCAAAAAGTAAAGGCGGAACTGGCAGAGGTACTGGCAAGAAAGGGTGGACCCGCTGGAAATCCAAGGCCAATAAAGCTAAAAGCGCTAAGCCGTATACAAGCAAAAACGTTAAAAATCAGACTGGCAACAAACCCGCCGGGAATGATATTGATGATAATACCGAATGAATCATTAATTTTACACAAAAGACCAGAACTGCCAAAAGGCAGTTCTGGTCTTTTGCTATTTAAATGCTGGCTCTGCTGACACCCGTAAAAAAAATGAAGAATTGTTAATAAACTTAACTTCACCCTCAGGGGGCAGCTGCACGCCTAATTAAGTGAATAAAAACCGTGAAAATTCATACTTCCTTTTGAAAATTCTGCACCGAACAGGCTTGTTACTGAATAAATTATTAAAGGAGGGAGATCCCAATGGAAAAAGAAGACAAAAACAATGAAAACCGATGTCATACAGAAAATATCAATATAAAAACCTTCAATCGGAATGGCGGGGAAGATGCAGTCACCGATGGATCTGGAGATTATGTAGAACAGCTGTTTTCAGCAGGCGCTTAAATTCACATTGTGCACTAAGAACATTTTACTTGCTATACAAAAGGATCGATTATTTCGATCTTTTTGTATAGCAAGTTTAAATTAAACCATATTCTCTTCTAGCTTCCCGTTTTCCCCCGGAGTTTTGCAATCAAGGCTTACAAAACACTTAGTTAATAACAATCCTGCTCTTAAAAACAAACTAATGAAATATATTAATAACAAAATGTATTACATACATTGGATTTAATAGATATTTTGCTGCGGCCCTGCGATATTTATTTTGAAACAAAGAAGACTTTTAACTGCTTTCATATACAGCAATTAATCTGTCAATCAATGCTGCTGTAGAACTTTTACATAAACCGATGTGTAATCACAAAAGAGGAACTTATCTAATGTATGCCGAATGAATTAGAGAAATGGTTTTTAATAGGACGACTTACCTGGAATTTTGTCAGGTGATAGCTTTAGCTCAATGTATAAATACAGGAGAAACTTTGTAAAGGTGGTTTTTTCGTGAAAACTGTTATGGTCCATCCAAAACTGAAACTTAAGAAAAGCAGTTTAGAAATAATACTTAATATAGTCTCTGTCCTATCAATCATGGCTTTAGCTGTTTATATTGTGATAATGTGGAATGAGATTCCGCACACCATTCCTATTCATTTTAATACATACGGTGAACCTGATAATCATGGATCAAAAAATGTAATTTGGATTTTTATAGCACTGAATATTGTAATATGGTCCGGCTTTTCACTACTGGAAAGTTTTCCTCACAAATATCATTATTCCTTTCTTACAGAAGATAACACTGAAAAACAATATAAAAATGCCAGGAGCATGCTAAATTGTCTTAAAGCTGAGATTGTCTTGTTTTTTTCTTATGAATCCTGGGAATTTATCCAATTTCCATTAGGGAAATTAGAGAAATTGAGTTCAGGAAGTGTTCTCTTTGCTGTTTTAGTTGTTTTCTTAACACTGATTTTTTTTATTGTACGCTCATTTAAATTGAAATAGGGGATCCAGCTAGAGAAAAAGGCAATGGAATGCACATGCATCCCGCTGCCTTTTTCTCTAGCTATTTTCTTTGGTTTCGTTTTTTTCAGTCCATTGCTTTATACCATCATCTTCATCAAATTCTACAATCACATCTGCAACGCCTTTTTCTTGGCGAATGGCTTCTTCAAGCCGGTCCTTAATAACATCTGCTTTAGCAACTGTAATCAGTGGGTCTACCTCGATTTCTACTTCAACATGAAGGGTTTCTCCTTCTTTTATTACTGAAATATCCTGAATATCCTTTACATCTGGATCATTTATTATCATGTCACCTATCTTTTGCTTCATTTCTTCGTCAGATTCTCCAAGGACACCAGCTGCATTATCCAAAAATACTCTGCCCACAACAATAAACATCATGAGCCCGATTATTACAGAAGCAATACCTTCTGCCTGGTGAAAGGGGGTAAAATGGGATAACAAAATGGAAACAATCGCCAAAATTCCGCCTAGCGTAGCAACTGTATCTTCCATGAAAACAAGCTTTGTAGCGGGTTTCGCTCTTTTTAATGAACCTATGCTTTTAATTAATAACATAACGCCTTTTTCATTAATGCCTGTCTCATGTGCGATTTCCTTGGCTGCTTTGAATAATACAAAGCTTTCCAGAATGACACTTAACAGCAAAACAGATAGGTTAATCAAGAGACCGGTGGATTTAGTAGGGTGAATAATATGATGAAAGCCTTCCTTGACTGTTTCAAATGACATAATTCCTACAATTAAAACGGCACCGAGTAAAACTAAATTTACTAAACGCCCAAATCCATTGGGAAATCGGGGAGTAGGGGCCTTTTTGCTTAGAGCTGAGCCTATAAATACAAAGAACTGATTTGCAGCGTCACCTAAACTATGCAATGTTTCAGCAAACATGGCAACATTACCTGTAAATCCATAAGCAACTCCTTTAATTATGGCAATGACGGTATTCACAATGGCTGCCAAAAATGCTGATTTGTTTCCTTGTTTCAATAAAACAAACAATTCCTTCATTAAATCATTCCTTCCATATACTTGTTCTTTTAAGAGTGCTATAAAATTACCTGCAAGTAAAGCATTGATGTAAAAATAAAATCTTTTGAGAGCAAAGCTTAGTAAAAATAATTAAAGGCAGTATGATACAAGGGGTTGATTTCCGTTCCAGGATGCT
>NZ_MLYQ01000070.1:0-35027 GCF_001866725.1 Bacillus sp. MUM 13 | reverse complement strand
AAAAACAAGGGTACAAAATCGCATATGATTTTGTACCCTTGTTTTTGTTGTTCATGAACATTAATAGTGTTTTAGCAAATGAATTCGCATATAAAATCTCAAGTTAATTCATATATGAATGGTATGTATCGAGTTTTTTCAAAAGATTTTCGTTTGTATAATGCCCATCATTTTGTTTGCAAAATGGACAAAACTAAATTAAGAAAGCAGACATATGAAGAACATAAGAGGCAAAGAGGATCTTAAAGATTGGGGAGATGCAAAAGGAATCCACTCTTCATTGTACGGAATAGCCAGTGTCTAATTTAACTGAAAGACTAAAGACTCAACGTTTTTGTGAGGGAATTATTCTTCCAGATAAACGAGCAATGGTTTGACTCAATAAACCCATACAACTTCCGCTACCGCCAATTGATAAAGGGGGTGTGCCGATTGACTGTAGAACTGATGTAAGTGCATTTGAAAATGATGAATTAGCAGATATGATACTTTCAGTAAATGACCATGCGACTAATAGTTTTATTCAACAAATAAGAAGACGTATATCTATTTTGGAACGCTCATTGGTTACAGCAAGAGGTAAAGGGAAAAGTTATATCTACGCCAATTTCAATCCAAAATACTCTCAATATGCTATCACTATCCTACGCACATATTACAATTTTTGTTTGCCATACAAAGGTAGTGATAAGAAGATGCTGACTCCATTTCAACGTATTGGACTAACAGATAAAGTATTTGATTTAAAAGATATTATTTATATGTCTTAAAAACTATAATTAGCACACTAACCAAATGGTTGGGATGTTCCAAGCGGTTTGTGTGTGCTAAATAATATTAACAAACAAATCATAAAATGAATGCAATAATACAACCAACCATAATGAACCTGTCTTTTTATAAACAAATCCAAAGATTAGCCCAAGCAGAAAAATATAAACGTGAGTCCAAAAATGAAAAAATTCTCCGTTATGAATCCAAATCGGATAGTGTATAAGCAAGAATAAAAATGATGTGATTCCATTTGCTTTCCAAAAAGACTTTCGTTTATTAAACTCTTTAAGCAGAAACCCTCTAAACACCATTTCTTCCGTAATTCCAACCACAAGAAACCCATCAAGATAGCTGTCTAATGGCAGTACAAAGTGAAATGTTTCTTTATTAACGAGATATATTTCAATAAAAAAACGCAAACCAACGAGTGTTGAAAGAATGATACCCCAGAATAATCCTTTTCTTACATTGATGTTCATATTAAAGTAACTCATAGGGCTTGTATTTAGATAGTATTTTACATAAATCCAAATTGGAACTATCCAGAGCAAGACCTTTACTAATGCTTCCAGTAAGGCATAGGTTGTCTCACCAAATGATTGAAAGAAATTAATTAACCACAACTCTTTTAAAGTCCAAATAAAGTAAAAGAAAAGAAGATATAAGATAAGTGTTTGCATCTTACAAATTATGGTGTTTTTTTCAGTCTTTAAATTTAATTCCATCTCTCCTCCTAATCTCGCAGATTTACTCATTTTACATTACTAATTTATTTCCTATCAGAGAAACATCAGTGGTTTCAAGTTGTTACTAAATCCCATTATACTAGTATAAAAACATTTGACATACCACTTTTTGGCTTTATATGGGTTAAAAGAAATACAAAAAGCATGGTGAATTCCTTTGCGAATTACCATGCTTTTTTGTATGTTATTTACTGTGCTTTTTTACTTTTTGCACCTTACAAGAGAACCTGTTACAGTATTTGTGCTCGCCTTTTGTTTTGCTTAATTATTCACCTTTGGCGCGAATGCGGAATTCTGTTTCTTTATCGAAGAAATGAGCTTTGTTCATATCAATCGCCATTCCTAAAGTGTCACCTGGCTTCACGATAGTACGGGCATCTACACGTGCAACAAAGTCCTGGCCGCCAATTGTAGAATAAAGCATAAACTCAGCACCCATTAATTCTGCAACATCGATGTGGGCAGCGATTGTTGTATCAGGTGATGTTTCAAGGAATAATGGTTCATCATGGAAATCTTCAGGACGCACTCCAAGGATGATCTCCTTGCCTACATAGCCCTGATCGCGAAGAACCTTCATTTTTCCTTCCGGCACTGCAATGGACTGGCTGCCAATTAGGACTGTGCCATCCTGAAGCTGTCCGGATAAGAAGTTCATAGCTGGTGATCCAATGAAACCGCCTACGAAAACATTTTCAGGCTTTTCATAAACTTCCTTAGGGGCACCAACCTGCTGAACGATTCCATCTTTCATAACGACAAGACGTGTTGCCATTGTCATGGCTTCTGTCTGGTCATGTGTTACATAAATGGTAGTCGTATTCAGGCGTTTGTGGAGCTTTGCAATTTCAGCACGCATTTGTACGCGAAGTTTTGCATCCAGGTTGGATAATGGTTCATCCATCAAGAATACCTTAGCGTCACGCACGATTGCGCGCCCAAGAGCTACACGCTGGCGCTGTCCGCCTGATAATGCTTTAGGCTTACGGTCAAGATACGGCTCAAGGCCAAGGATTTTCGCAGCTTCCTTAACGCGTGTATCTATTTCTGATTTTGGCATTTTTCTCAGTTTTAATCCAAACGCCATATTATCATATACAGACATATGCGGATAAAGTGCATAGTTTTGGAAAACCATTGCGATATCACGGTCTTTTGGAGGTACATCATTTACACGCTTGCCGTCGATGAAGAAGTCTCCATCTGAAATTTCTTCCAGGCCGGCAATCATTCTTAGAGTTGTTGATTTCCCGCAGCCTGATGGGCCAACGAAAACGATGAATTCTTTATCTGCAATATTTAAATTGAAATCTTCTACAGCCGTAACTTTATTGTCATAGACTTTATAGATATGATCGAGTACTAACTCTGCCATTTGTAACACCCTCCATTACAATATGTATTTCATGCTTTTATTGTAGCTTTTGATCCGAAAAAAGAACATGTACACCCTGCACAAAAATGAAAGCGTTTTACTGTGCAGGGTGTACATGCTCCATTATTTTTCCTTTTTTAATAAACACAAATAGGCAGGAAGGGCATGGTGAAAGGTCCTGATGTCGAGTCCTGTCTTTTCTATGAATTTATCAATGCGGTACTGAAGGCTGTTCCGGTGGATATAAAGTTTTTTAGCGGCAAGGCTGGCATTTGAATTACACTCAATATACGTTTTAACAGTGCCTATCAGCTCTTCATCTTTCCCTGCATCACCTAGCAGCTCCTCACAAAACCAAATGAATTCTTCAGGAGCCAGTCCATCAAGTACTGCAAAAGGAAACACATCCGGCAATGTGAACATCCGAGTATCAAGAGAATGCTTTTTAGCCAGTTCAAAGCTCTTCTGTTCCATCTGAAAGTGTGTTGGAAGATTTTCATCCATAAGATGGTAATGTCCGCTGAAGGCCTGTATTTTCACATAAAAATCACTTTCAAGTGTTTGAACAATGGAAAAAAAGTCAAGATCATCTAAGCTGCTGTCTGATTCGCCCTCAATAATCGCCCCTCTATTTTCATCCTCCCAAACAATAAGGGAATCCCCCGAAACAAGAGAAGTGAACGCTTCTTCAAAGTCCAGGTAAGAAAAATCAGAAGTTGGGCTGCTGAAATGAATAAACCGCACCTTCTTCCAGCTTGTTACAGGCAAACTGCGGTCATTTTGATATAAAAATTCACTCCACTGCCTTTTCATTTCTGATGCGTTTCTGCTGAGGAAAACTTCTTCATTGTGAGGGAATAGTAGCTGAAGGAGGGATGCTTCCGCTGAACTGATTTCCTCTTTAGGAATTCCGAATGTCCCGCTGCTGTCACGGAACCAAAAAAATTCTCCGTCGCTTTGCCGCGGCTCGTTTCCAGAAACCGCGTTAGGATATTTTACCTTCAATTTATCTAACATGAATGATTTCCTTCTTTTCGATTATTTGTTTTTATTATACCGAAATGATTCTCTGATAACTATTATGAGCTTTTTTGCAGGAAAAGGCAGTGCACATTCAAAGCACTCAGATAGTTTAGTGAGGATATGGAAGGGTAAGTTAGTAAAATGTACATCTACTAAACTATTTAAAAGGGAATGGTGATTTTCATGGAAAACAGCCCAAAAACAGCCATTATCACTGGAGCAAGCAGCGGCATCGGACAGGCGACAGCTAAAGAATTGGCAAGTAAGGGAATTTCAGTCATGCTTGCTGCACGCCGGGAGGAACGCTTGCAGGAGATGAAAAGGGAAATCGAAAAAAGTGGAGGAAAAGCGGAATATAAGGTTACTGATGTGACCTCTGCAGAAGAAATGGAAGAATTGGCAAAAGCAGCAGCAGAAAAATTCGGAGCCATTCATATTTTAGTGAATAACGCAGGGCTAATGCCGCTTTCCTACTTGAATAAAAAGAAGACAGATGAATGGAATAAAATGGTGGATGTTAACATTAAAGGAGTATTGAACGGAATAGCAGCCGTGCTTCCATACATGGAAAAACAGAAACAAGGTCATATCGTAAATATTTCTTCAGTAGCCGGCCATGTGATTTCCCCGGGAAGCGCTGTTTATAGCGGAACAAAATTTGCGGTCCGCGCAATTACTGAAGGACTTAGAAAGGAAATCGATCCTGAGCTGAACATCCGTGCAACAATCATATCGCCGGGAGCTGTGGCTACAGAACTAACCAATACCATTACAGATGAAGATATCCTTAATAAATTCAAAGGGTTCAATATGAAGCCTTTAGACAGCGAGGACATCGCAAGGGCCATTGCATATGCCGTTGAACAGCCGGAACATGTGGATGTTAACGAAATTATCATCCGTCCGACTCAGCAAAAAGGATAATCAATACTCCTTTTGACATTGGCTATATTAGAATGGAGGAATGTTAGCATGAATACAGACTTCACTAAAATTTATATAAATGGCGAGTGGCGCAAGGGAAAAAGCGATAAGGAATTGATTGATAGTAATCCCTTTACAGGTGAAGAGCTTCTTCGCATTCAAGCTGCAAGCAAGGAAGAGCTGGATGAAGCCTATAAATCTGCAGCACAGGCACAGGTTAAATGGGAAAAGGAGCTTCCTCAGACAAAGCGTGCTGTCATTGAAAAAGCGGCCTCTATCATGGAGGAACAAAAAGAAACCATTATCGATTGGCTGATTAAAGAAGCAGGCAGCACTTTTATAAAAGCTTCTGCCGAATTTCAGGCTTCTGTGAGTATGTTAAAGGAAGCTGCAACCTTTCCGTTCCGTCTCGAAGGAAAGATTCTTCCATCGCAGACTCCAGGCAAAGAAAATAGAGTGTACCGCAAACCGCTTGGTGTTATCGGGGTAATTTCTCCTTGGAATTTCCCGCTTCATTTGACTATCCGCTCTGTTGGCGCAGCACTTGCCATCGGAAACGCAGTGGTTGTTAAGCCATCTACAGAGACACCTGTGACAGGCGGCCTGATTTTTGCAAGCATCTTTGAAGCGGCCGGCCTTCCTAAAGGCTTATTAAATATAGTGGCGGGCAAGGGTTCGGAAATTGGCGATGACATGGTAACCAACCCGATTCCGCGCCTTATCTCGTTTACAGGGTCAACCGAAGTGGGCAGGCATATAGCAGAGCTTGCAGGCGGATCCCTGAAAAAAGCCGCACTTGAGCTCGGCGGCAACAATGTCTTCATTGTTAGAGAAGATGCAGATATTGAAAAGGCAGCTGAATCGGCAATCTTCGGCAAATTTTATCATCAGGGACAAATTTGCATGGCGATAAACAGAATTTTTGTTCATCGCAGTATCAGCCAGGAATTTACCGATGCCTTCAAAAGGATCACTGAATCGTTAAAGTACGGAAATCCTGAGGAAAAGGACACCAATGTTGGTCCGCTTATCAATGAGAATCAGTCAAAACGGATTCAAGAGGATATTGAAAAAAGCATCAGCCAGGGAGCAAAATTAGTATACGGAGGGAATATTGAAGGAAACGTCCTTCAGCCGGCTATCTTGACAGATGTTACAAATGACATGCCGATTGCTAAGAACGAAATATTCGGACCGGTTGCAGCCATTATTACTTATGACTCTGAAGAAGAGGCTGTGGAAATGGCGAACGCCCATCCTTATGGATTAAGCGGTGCAGTGCATACTTCTGATATCGAAAAAGGCACCCTGCTTGCCCACAAAATTGACACAGGGATGATTCATGTGAATGATCAGCCAGTCAATGATGAAGCGATTATGCCGTTTGGCGGGGAAAAGAATTCAGGCTTGGGCCGTTTTAACGGTGACTGGGTCCTTGAGGAATTCACTACAGTGAAATGGCTATCCGTTCAGCATCAGCCCCGTTCATACGATCCTTTTATCAAGAAATAAACACAAGGCCCGGGTCACTGACTCCGGGCCCTTTCTCTGCCTCTTGACTTATCATTGAATGATTGGCATGAAGGAAGGTTTTAGGCATATGAAAGAGAATCAAATAAAGAAAGGAGGGAGAAAATGATTGAACTTACATCTGTGCACGACGTGACATGTGCTAAAGGAATTGTTTCATATGGTGATGTCAAAATGAATATTTATGCCTATTTAATTGATGCGCTCCTGATAGATTCGGGGCCTGCTTCACTTCTTAAGGATTTCATTCCTTTTTTTGAAAAGGAGGATATTCAGCAAGCGGCAATGACACATTATCATGAAGACCACACAGGAGGGGGACGCTTTCTTAGTGAAAATAAACATATTCCCGTCTTTATTCACCCTATGTCCATGGGAATTTGCTCAGAGAACGCAGAGTATCTTCCATACCGCCATCAGCTATGGGGAGATAGGGAAGGATTTCAGGCGAAGCCGCTGGAAGCAGAGCTGCATTCAGAGAATTACTCCTGGGAGGTTCTCCATACCCCTGGCCATTCGAAGGACCATATGGTCTTTTTGAACCGTGAAAAGGGGATGCTTTTTTCCGGCGACCTATATGTTTCCCAAAAAACAAGGCTTATCCTTAAGGAAGAATCAATTCCTGACATCATTCAGTCCATCAAACATGTGCTGAGACATGATTTTGAGGAAGTATTTTGCGGCCATGCAGGCTATGTCAGACATGGAAAGAAAATGTTTCAGAAGAAACTTGATTATCTCGAAACACTAGAAGGAGACATTCTTTATCATAGCAGCAAAGGGCTTAGTGAAGAAGAAATCCATTCCCTGCTTTTTTCGAAAAAATATCCTCTTATTGAAATTTCGCAGCATGAATGGGATACCATGCATATTGTTTCTTCTGTAATAAGAGACAGATATGACACTGGTTCCAGCAAAGAAAAAAAGAGAGCGGACATTAATTAATGCCGCCTCTTTAAATCTGACTTGTGTGTTTAATTATTCTGCTCTTCGCCGTCGATATCATGTGATTCTTCAATGTTCACTTCATGCTCTGCCTGAAAAACATTTCCTCCAGCAAGACCTTCATTTATAATGCGGTCTATATCCAAATAGGCTGAATTCTTTCCTTCGTTTGGTGTATCAGGAATAAAAGTTGCATTTTTATCTTTCATCGAAGTACCTCCTGCATTTGTTTTTCTTACTTTAGCTCTGTTAAGCTCTGCTGCTTTCATCTCTGGCAAAGGGGCCTTGGCGGGCTCAGATATTCCTGCCTCTATGACCCTGTCCGCTTCAATGAGCAAAGAGTTTTAATAGAACTATTATTTTAAGCAAAATAAAGCAGGATGATGTAAGCGATTCATTTTATATCTGTCATGATTCATAAACATGATATAACATAAGCTCATGAATCATGGCTGAAATATTCTTTTCCTCTTCTTCAGCAGGATGAGATCCGGTCCATTCAATTCTGCCTTCAGGATGATAAATCCCCTGAAAATGCTGTTTTTTATAATAAAACGAAATCCGCCATCCTGGCAGTTTTTCATCCTCGAATAACGGTTTCCATTGAAAGTGTGTAATCACGGCTAGCCCTCCATTTTTTTCTATTATCACAAGTATAATGGAAAAACGGGAAGCTGCGATAGTTCAATTATCGCTGAACTTAGAAATATCTTTAAATAGGGAGCTTAACTGCTTGAGCCGTTTCTTTTCAATAGCTGTTTCATCAAATTGCATCGGCTTGGAATTGACTTCATATAAGTATATATTTCCTGTCTCATCTTCACCAAGATCCATTGAAAATTCTCCGAAAAAACCAAAATGCTCTGATAATATTGTCCCGCACCTCTGTGCTATATCTTGAATCGTTGCATCCAGCTTACCCGTCCGCAGCAATTTATAGGGATATAGCTTGCCGCCGTTTGGCACATGTGTCGTAATTTCTTGGGATTGGGACATACGGACAGCTTTGCCGCTGATCGAATAAACACCAAAGCTGTAATGCACAAGCACCCGAAAATCGTACCGGTGGCCATCAATTTTTTTCGACATAATGGCTTGCTGGGCAAGATAGTTTTTCTTTTTAAACTGCTTTGAATAGTGTTTCCAAAAGGCTTCGAAATTTTCAAAAGATATACTGCAATGAGGTTCATTGGCCGTAATGCAGCCATCATGATGCAGGGCAGCGAGAAAAATCCCGTTTCCTCTATTGCCTTTTTTGGGTTTCAGATAGATGGTTTTATGATTTTCGATAAACTTTTGAAGACTTGTTTCACTGCCAGCCATGATGGTATCCGGTAAAAAACAATGCAATGCGGGATCCTTGCTGAATGTTGTATGCATCTCATACTTATCAAGGAAGCAAGGATTAAACATGAAAATGGATTCGGAACCAAACCAATCTTTAACCTTCTTAAAGCGGGAAGTTGCCTCAATGGAGCGGGAGGGTATGCGGTTATAAACAATATCAGGCAGCGGAACTTGAACTTCCTCCCATTTTCCTGTATGAGGTACAATGATATATCCTTTATTGTTTTTTAATAAGACATCTTCAATTGTCATAACAAAGGAAAAAATCCCTTCTTCAGTCAGATGCTTATGAAGCTCGCAGAATAAGGGGACATTTCCTCCAATTCCGGTCTCATGTTTATTGTTTTTACATGTTAAGATTCCGATGGATAGTACATTAGTTTTTTTGAAGGGTAAAACATGGAACGGATAATTTTCTGCACTGTCAATGTGCTCACTATAAAGGATCTCAGCAGAACCCTTGTTGAAATATAGTTTTTGATTTCCTTCCTGGTGAAGCCAGGCCCTTTTTTCAGGAACATAATGGATGTTCATTCCCTGTTGCCTGCAGAAGCAGTGAAATATTGTTCAGCCAGATAAACGGCGTAATCCAGGCTCAGCTTGCGTGTGAGCAATTCAAATTCCTTTAATTTTGGATGAGAGAAGATGGACCGGCCTGGTTTAGAATTTGCTTCAAACATCCAGATTCGGCCTTTTTTATCGATTCCGAGATCAAAACCAATCTCCGCAATGATGCCATCCAAATGCTGCTCGATACAATCGCTGAGGACCAGTGCGGCATATGAGAGCTTTTCCTGTACTTCCTGTGATACTTGCGGATTTTCAAAGAGCTCATCGACTGTCCTGATTTCTCCGCCATTTTTCACATGTGTGGTTACACTTCCTTCACCGCCCACTTTAGCTGCAATAGCGGTAACCTGCCAGGCTCCATGCTGGTCTTTATTCGTATGCACACGAAAATCTATTGCCCGGTTATTGTACCGCAGAAGGGAAATGCCTTGCTGGACAATCAGGTTTTGTACTTTTTTGTTTTTAAAAACATAATCAAACATAGATTCAAGAGAAGGAAAACGCTGAAGCTTATTTTCTTTTTCATCGTTTTTATAACGGCAATAGTAAGCATTGCTCTGTTTATCATAAAGGATTTGATGAATGCCAAGACCAAGGCTGCCATGGACGGGCTTTATGAAGACCTGCCTGTATTTAGAAAGCAAGGCTTCAATGGCAGATAAAGATTGAAAAGGATACGTTTCCGGGAGATACGGAATGGCCCGCTGGTCATCTGTCAGCCGCTGATAGATATCCCATTTGTTGAAAAAACCAGGATTATACCAGGGAATCATGTATTCCTCCTGGAATTTCCTTTTGACTTCCTTGGGCCCTGATTTATTTTCAGTTTTTCTATTCGGCAGCCGGTCATAGACTACATCAGGGAAGGGAAATTCCGCGACACTCCATTGATTATCCTGGAATATATATCCCTTAATCCTTTCTTTTTCCCAGTCTATTTGATTTTCCCCAAACACAAACGGGATGCATCCTGTTGTTTCATTCAAAGAAAGCAGCCTGGAAAAGAACTGCGATCGTTCCCCCAGAGGTTTATTGATGAATGTAGTGAAGCCAGATGTGAAAATGCCCACAAGCGGCCCGATATGGATGCTGTTTCCATATACAAAAAGATGGAGGGGAGCAGTGCTTTCAGGAAATTGAAGGGATTCAGCCAAAGACTCTGATAGGATGATCGATTGCCTTTTGAATGGGCTTGGCTTTACTTCAGCATTTTGGCGGCATTTCCCAAAACAGATTTGTTCGATTTTATCCAGATTTCCAAGCTTGGAAGGATATAACAAGGTGTGACTCTTCATGACGACTATTTCTGCAGGATAGGTTTTTTTCATTTATTCACCTGCTTTCATTTTTTCCGCAGTCCGGGCCAGATACCCGGAGTAGACGAGAGGTGCTTCGTACAGAGCTTTCAATTTTTCCGGGTAAAGCTTTTCAATTATTTTTCTGCCGGGTTTCGAGTTAATATCCAAAATCCATACCTGCCCTTTTTTGTCTATGCCAAGATCCAGGCCTATTTCAAACAGCCTTTGGAAGTTTGCTTCCAATTCCCCCGGCAACTGAGTGATAATCGTCTGGATTTTTTGTTCATATTGATCCTGCAGCGAAGGGGGGATGGTCTTATTAAAGGTTTGAAAGGCTTCGGCTTTACCGCCGGATGCAAGATTTGCTGTTATGGATTCCTTTATTCCTGTTCGTATGCCTCTTCCTATTTCTTCCCAGTCATTCTCTTTGTTTTTTTGAAGAAGAATCCGGACATCAAAAGGTTCACTATTGTCATTTGACAGTTCAAGATAGGGCTGGACAAGGAGGGTGTATTTTCTCATTATGGAATCAAGCCAGAAAAGGCTGTCTCTCTTTGTTTCAATCAGTCTGTCATATCTCTTTCCTTCTTTGTTCATTGATACGTTAATTCCTTCTGCTGTCTGCTCCAAAAGATAAATTCCTGCGCCTCTTGATCCGAATTCTGGTTTGATTATCACTTTTTTATAGGTTTCAAGGCTCCTCCAGATGTCTCCTGGTCCATAGGCTTTTTCAGTAGGAGGCAAAAAGGCGGACAGTCGCGGGTGGTTTTTTAAAGAATCATAGACATCCTTCTTTCCCGGGAGGCCATAGCCAAGGAATTCAGATACTTCCTTTAGCCAGATGATGTTCTGCCTTGCTCGTGTTTTGGACCGTGTAAGACCATGAAAGCTGCGGTCATATACATAGGCAGGAGGCGGGAAAAGAGCAGGAAGCCATCTGTCTTCGCTGTGAACAAACGATTCACCTTGAATCATTCCGGAATTCGCATCAATACCTTCTGGGCAGAATTTCATAATTTTTACCTGAAGATTTTTTGCGCTTTTGGCAATTTCGGAAAAGTATTTCTGTTCCTTGGATATTTGGGATGTTAAAATTCCAAGTGATAGCATACGGCATCTCCTTTCAGGTTTCATGTAATTCTCCTTTAGTGCACAGATAATTCATATATTCAATGACCGACTTTACTGAGGGACGGAACTTTTCATAATTTCCCTGGAATTTTTTTGACGGCTTAGAATTCACTTCAATGATCCATGGATGGCTTTTGGCATCAAGGGCAAGGTCTATGCCGAGTTCCCCGAAAAGATCTTCCCGGCTGTCAGAAAGTGTATTAGCTGTCTTGAGGGCAATCTCCTTCAGTAGCCTGCACAGCCTTCTCGCTTCTTTTTGCTCGAATATAGAAGATAAAAATTCCATGCCATTTTTCATTTCTCCGCCTCTTGAAAGATTGGAAACGATATGCCCGGCATAACCAATTCGTGCGACCATGGAAGTCACTTTCCACATGCCATGTTTATTTTTATTCATAAGAACCCTGAAATCGACTTTTTTATCATCAATTTCAAGCAGTGAAATCCCTTTTTGGACAATATAAGAAGTTTTCCTGCTGATTTTACTAAGCATGCGAAATAATTCTTCAGCTTCTGCCAAATAAGTATCCTTAATGCCGTCTGAATGCTCTACAACCCATCCTTCTTCAGTTTTTGAAAGCTTAATAATGTTTTTGCCCTGGCTTCCGAAGGCAGGTTTGACATATACACTTGAATAGTTCCTCAGAAAGGATGCAAAGCTTTCTTCCTCCTTTAAAGGAATGCTGTCAGGAAGATTCGGAAGCAGGTCTGCGTTACAGCTCAAAAGATCATGAACCTCCCATTTTGAAAGGAAACAGCCGTTAAACATTGGAATTCTCATCTTTTTAAGCTGATCGGAAAAATCCTGGAACAAGGCAGAACGTTCAAGCTTCCTCGATCCTATCCGGTTATATACAGCATCAGGCAAAGGGAATTGGGAGGTCTCCCAGTTGCCGTTAAACCAATAACCTTCCAATGTTTCTCCAGGGGTTATTTTTTGAAGCTTTGCTGCATAAAAGGGATATCCATGCTGCTTGCAATATTCGGCCATTTCTCTCAGAAAATCTCCATATTCTCCAAAGGGTTCAGGCCCGCTGCTTGAGGAACTGGTAAGAATGGCTAAATAAGGCCCAATTGAAAGAGTTTTTCCTTTCGGGCAGTAAGCCATTTGAACAGGAAAGCCAAAAGGGGCCAAACAAAGAATCTGAGCAGAGTTTTCGGATATTAAGACAGTGCTGCTGCCGTGGGATAATGTGCGGACTGTTAATGTTACTTTTTTGCAGCCGGCTATAAGGTCCAATGAATCCCCGTCTTGAATTTCCCAGTGTTTAAGCAAATTATTATCAATGAAAATAACCGATGAATTCTGGTTTTTGACGAAATGCATGGTCACTTTGCAGTAAATTGCCTTCATTGTCATTCCCCGTTCGTGCAAGGCTTAAGGTATATAAAAGAGAATATTAGCTGATACTAGCATGATATGCCCATATTCAAAGGAAAGTGTTTGACTTATGCAATTCATTATTTTTAAGGAATGAATCTTCATTAATTTTAAACATATTAAGGCACGGTAAAGAATATTTTAAAAGAGTGAATGCAGAGAGCAGAAAATCCTTTAATCGGTATTGAAATATATAAGGGATTTAAGTGTAATTGCAGCTGTGTTTTGTTATAGTTGAAAAGATATGGCATGCCAGAGCATTTCCAGCGCATTTACCGGCCCGCAAGCATCCGCTTGGGAGTCGGGAACGATGAAGCATGCAAGGCAGTGCCCAGTTCATCCAGCGGACCAGCAGTAAGGGATGATAACCTCTGCTGCACGAAGCTTTACTATTAGGAGGGAAAAATATGAGTGGAAATTTATATGATGTAGCATACGAAATGGAAAGAGCTATCCGCAACAGCAAGGAGTATGCGGATTTGCGCAGCCTGTATGACCAGGTCAATGCAGATCCTTCCGCACGGGGAATGTTTGATAACTTCCGCCAGCTTCAAATGGGGCTACAGCAAAAGCAGATGATGGGACAGGAAATTACCCAGGAGGAAGTGGATCAGGCACAGAAAACTGTAGCACTTGTGCAGCAGCATCCTGCCATTTCCCGATTAATGGAAAGTGAACAAAGAATGAGCATGGTAATTGCGGAATTAAATAAAATTATCATGAAGCCGCTAGAAGACTTATATGGAATGCCTGAACAGGGATAATAAAGATTGTTTGCTCTGCCGTATATTCTGGCAGGGCATTTTTTTATACTGGCAGAACTTATTAGGCATAGCTGATTCCTGAATTGATGCAAGGCTGTCACTTGAGTTCTATTATCCGCTTATTCTTCATAAGTTGGAATAGGACACTACAGATAGGAGAGATCAGCATGGTATATCGTTTACTGGCAGTCAATATCGACGGAACCTTGCTTCAATCTAATGGCCGTCTAAATAAATTAACCAAAGAAGCGATTGAATATGTCCATCATAAAGGTGTCAATGTAACGCTCGTAACATCCAGAAGCTTTCATTCGGCTAAAAAGGTTGCCAAGGCTTTAAAAATAGATCCCATGATAATTGCACACCATGGAGGATATATAGGCACAGCTTCAGGCAAGCCTGTTTTTGTTAAAAGGATACCAGAAAAGCTGACATTGGAGATTGTGCAGCTGCTTGAAAAAACATCTTGCCAAATCTCACTTGTCCATGAAAAATATATGCTGGGAAACAGGGTGGATTTGCCGGAAAATCTGCTTGGGAAAGCTGTGCTGCATCATAATGAGCAAAATTTTTACTCGCAAAGCTTTGTGGATTCGATCAGCGGGGAATTAAACAATCACCCTATTGCTCCAACAAAAATCACAGCGTTGTTTCAAAATGAACGTGATAAGAAGGACATCATGAAGCTAATCAGGGAACTTTTCCCTGAAGTGCTGCTTTCAGGATACAATGATCAGGGATTAACCATTCTTCCCAAGGGTGTATCCAAATGGAACGGAATTTTATATCTGGCCGAACAGCTTGGTGTCAAGAGAAATGAAATCGTAGCAATAGGCGACGAATACGATGATCTGGAAATGATTGAAAGAAGCGGACTTGGAGTTGCCATGGGCAATGCGCCGGCTGAAGTTAAAATAGCTGCCAAATGGGTTACCAGGACCAATGATGAAAACGGAGTAGCATATATGCTCAAGGAATTTTTCAGAAAACAGCATCCACTAGAGTTTTTAGAAAAAATGAACATGCTTAAATAATGTTAAAAGGCTTCCTGCGGCGTCGCAAGAAGTCTTTTTTTTGTGGCTGCCTCATAATAATTCATTTAAAAGGCAGACTAAAAAAAAGCCTGAGAGGATGAAGAAAATGGACACGATAGATCCCAAAGATGTAAAAGCTGGAGATGAGGTATATGTGATTTACAATAATCCGCATACTCCGAGCGTTTCAAATGTGCGTGCCGCAGAGATTGTGCAGCATCCTAAAGATCCGGATGCAGTAGCATTATTTCTTAATGAAACTTTCCATGTAATTGAAGATGACGATGCACTATTCAGCTCAGAAGAAGCTGCTGAACGGGCATACAGCGAACATTTTTTGACTGAATAGCACGAGCTGCGGGCCGTTTCCTGAGATGGAGACGGCTTTTATTGTCCGTTTTATGCAAAGGCTCTTTTCTTAAAGATTGTTGTTTATTATTGTGTTATGTGAGGCGATCTTTGTTAGGCCAGGCTGATTGGAGGTAAGTTGCGAGACTCCTGGAGAGGAAATCACCCACCTTGTTTCATATCAGCAAATTTTACGAACACAGCTATTATGCAAAAAAAGCAATAAATCAATGTTTGTTTCTTCATTCATCTGTAAGATTGACCGCAGGATGCCAATTGGTTACACTTATAGTGATATTTTTGAAAGTATAAAAATCAGCAAACAGATGGGTGATTATCTTGCACATAGAAATAACAGGGATAGAAGATGAGCGGTTCCACAGACCGCTTCAAAATATAGCAAATTTGTTTTTTGAAGAATCCAATGTAAAATTGGGGGGCGATGCTTCAGGAGACCTTCACATACACATGACCTGGAGTGCTTCAGAACATATTGCAGCATCTGCCACCCTTACGGAAAAAGCATCTCAAAAAACCTTTAAAGCGAGCCATCAAGAAGCATCGATGCTGCATGGCAGTGAAAAGGAGCTTTTTAAACAGGTAAAAAGAGCTGTGTCACACGTTTATCTTGAAGTACTTCAGGAGCTTACCGGTATATATCAGAAATGGGGCATATTGACGGGTATAAGGCCAACAAAGCTGCTGCATAAAAAGCTGCAGCAGGGGATGGAAGAACATATTGCCCATCAGGAGCTCAGGCAGGATTATCTGATTTCGGATGAAAAAATAAATTTGATGCAATCCATTGTCTCCCGTCAATTAGCGGTTGTCCCGGATCTATATCAATTAAAGAATGAAGTGAGCATTTATATAGGCATTCCGTTTTGCCCGACTAAATGCGCGTATTGCACGTTTCCGGCTTATGCGATAAACGGAAGGCAGGGCTCTGTGACTTCTTTCCTTGGCGGGCTTCATTATGAAATAAGGGAAATTGGCAAGTGGCTGAAGGAAAAGGATATTAAAATCACGTCCATTTATTATGGAGGGGGAACCCCGACAAGCATTACGGCTGAAGAAATGGATATGCTGTACGAAGAAATGTATGCCTCATTTCCCGATACAGAGAATGTGAGAGAAGTAACGGTTGAAGCAGGGCGGCCAGATACAATTACACCTGAAAAGTTAGAAGTCATGAAAAAATGGAACATCGATAGGATCAGCGTGAACCCGCAGTCTTATATTCAGGAGACTTTAAAAGCAATTGGACGGCATCATACCGTTGAAGAAACCATTGAAAAATTCCATCTCTCCAGAAATATGGGGATGAATAATATCAATATGGACTTGATTATTGGACTTCCCGGAGAAGAGCTGCCGGAGTTTCAAACAACGCTGTCGGAAACAGAAAAGCTTATGCCGGAATCCCTGACTGTCCATACTCTATCATTCAAACGGGCTTCCGAGATGACAAGGCATAAAAACAAATATAAAGTGGCCTCAAGAGAAGAAGTGGAAAAAATGATGTCAGCAGCTGAAGAATGGACAGCTGGTCATGGATATCATCCGTATTATCTGTACCGCCAAAAAAATATCCTTGGCAACCTGGAGAATGTAGGGTATTCCATTCCAGGACAGGAAAGCATCTACAATATCATGATTATGGAAGAACAGCAGTCAATTATTGGCCTTGGCTGCGGGGCAGCCTCCAAATTCCTGCATCCTGTTACAGGGAAAATTGAGCATTTTGCAAACCCAAAAGATCCTAAATCTTATAATGACAACTTTGTTTCTTACACAAATAAGAAAATCGAGATATTAGAGGAATTATTTGCGAAAAGCAGTTCTGGACAATGAACTAAAAAAATGCAGCCTGAAAGGGAATCTGTCCCGTTCAGGCTGTCTTTTTTCTCTATGCTTGGTCTGGTTCACGGAATAATGGCATGGTGCAGCAGCGGAAGGAGCCTCCTGATTTAATGATTTCCGTAATATCTACCTCGATGACATCATATCCGCGCCTGCGAAGCTCTTTATTTACGTTTTTATTGACAGGCAAGCTCAGCACCTTTTTATTTCCGATGGAGAGGACATTCGTTCCGAGCGTAAACTGCTCTTCTTCTGAAATTTCAATTAAATCATACCTCTTTGACAGATGTTCTCTTTCGGTCTTTGAGATTACATTAGGAAAAATAATCGCTTCATCCGGAGACAAAACATTAAAAACACAATCCAGATGCAAGTATTTGGCTGCAAATGGAACAGGCATGACTTCTTTTCCTGGAAGAAGTGATTGCAGATGGCGGATAGACGCTTCATGCGTTCTATTTGATACTCCGACATAAATTGTATTGCGGTCAACCACTACATCTCCGCCTTCAATGCGCTCTTTGGTCAAGTTATGATATTGCACGGAGCGGTCTTGAAGCCATGATTGAAGGATGGTTTCTTCACCCTGGCGGATGGGGCTTGCCATTTCTGCAACAAAAACGGTGTCTCCGATTGTAAACCCGATATCCCTTGTGAACACCTGCTCAGGATAGGCAGAAAGCGACGGCAGCTTAATCACATTAATTCCCTGTGACTCCATTACTTCAACAAATTCATTATGCTGTTTCATGGCACGTTCGATATGGATATTTTCATTTTTAAAATGCTTTTGTGTTTCATTAATTACTTCCCGGATGCTCATGTACTGCGGTTCGCAGACGATTACTTCCTTCAATGTATCATACTCGCTGGCACAAAATGCCTTGGCTTCATTTTTAGGCGCATTTATCATAATTATCCCCCTGAATATTCATTTATTTATCTTTTTCCCTTTTTGCTATTACTCTATGTAATAAAGCCGCTGTTTTTATAAAGCCCGCAAAGTTTGCCAGCTGTTTTCAGAGCCGCTGGTGCTGCACTCCAATCAACTGAAAAATCCAACCATGAACTTAACCAAAACTTATTTAGTTATAATACCCTCCCAAAATTATGGGGAAACCAGAAAATCATCGATTTATTTATTAAATAACGGGATGGATGAAGGTATTTGCAATTGATAATCGAACATATTAATGAGAAATATTACCTAAAAACTCCGGGAGGTTTTGTATATGATGAATACACCTTTAACCATGCCGCAAATGATGGAAAGGGCAGAGAGGTATTTTCCTTCTAAAGAGGTGGTTTCAAGGACAGAAAGCGGTACACAAACATTTACATATGCACAGATTGCTCAAAGGACCCGCAGGCTTTCAAGCGTTTTGGAACGGCTGGGGCTAAAACAAGGGGAGAGGGTCGGCACGCTTGCGTGGAATCATCATAGACATCTCGAAGCCTATTTTGCCATCCCATGTTACGGAGCAGTCCTGCACACCATCAATCTCAGGCTTTCCCCCCAGCATATCTCATTCATCATCAATAACGCCGAGGATCAGCTTCTGCTTATTGATCCAGATGTAATCCCCCTGATTGAAAGAATCCAGCATGAGCTGAAAACCGTCCAGGGATATATAATCATGACGGATGCTGAGAATCTTCCGGAGACTAGCCTTTTCCCTGTTTATCATTATGAGAAGCTGCTTGCTGAGGGAGACCCGGAATTTTCTTTCAGGCATGATTTGGATGAAAATTCGCCTGCAGGCATGTGCTATACATCCGCTACAACAGGAAATCCAAAGGGTGTACAATATTCGCACCGTGGAATCGTCCTGCACAGCATGGCCCTTGGACTGGCTGACAGTACGGCCATAAGTGAAAGGGATACAGCCATGCCTGTTGTGCCTATGTTTCATGTGAATGCCTGGGGCCTTCCGTTTGCAGGTGTATGGTTCGGGGCGAAACTTGTCCTACCCGGTCCTTACTTCACACCGCAAATTCTTTGTGAGCTGATTCAATCTGAAAAAGTTACCATCTCTGCAGGTGTGCCGACCATCTGGATGGGCTTATTGAATGAACTGTCTGAAAAGCAATATGATACGAGCAGCCTGCGGGCAGTTTTATGCGGAGGATCTGCTGCCCCAAAAAGCATGATAAAAACCTTTGAAAAAAAACATGGAATTCCATTTTTGCATGCCTATGGTATGACAGAAACGAGTCCGCTGGTATTTGTTTCTTCCCTTAAAAGCTTCCACGATAACCTGCCGGAAGAGGAACGCTATGAGATCAAGGCAAAGCAGGGAATGGCTGTGCCAGGTGTGGAAATAAAAATACTCGGTCAGAATGGTGAAGTGAAGGCGGATGGCCGGGAGATGGGCGAGCTTCTGATCAGGGGCCCCTGGATTGCAGATGAGTATTTCCGGGATGAGCGTTCCGGACACGCGTTTAAGGATGGGTGGCTATACACCGGGGATGTTGCCACTATTGACCAGGAAGGTTATGTGAAGATTGTGGACAGGACAAAGGATCTGATTAAGAGCGGAGGAGAATGGATTTCGTCTGTAGATCTGGAAAACGCGCTAATGGCCCATGATGCTGTATTGGAAGCGGCGGTAATAGCAGTCCCTCATGAAAGATGGCAGGAAAGGCCGGTTGCATGTGTTGTTTTGAAAGATAAATATAAAAATGAGATACCAAAAGAAGAGATTATTGAATTTCTGAAGCCTCTATTTGCCAAGTGGTGGCTGCCGGATTATGTAATATTTATGGATGAAATACCAAAAACTTCAGTAGGTAAATTTCTTAAAATGGCGTTAAGGGACTCATTGCAGGACAAATATCTGAATTCGGGAAAATAACGATAAACCTGCAATTCTGATATTTCTGTTTTTTGCTTTTAATTTATTTCAGGGAACATGTATAATAGACTCATAGTTAACCAAGGAGGCAGGATACATTGGTATATGAAACAACTTCAGCAGAGCAAAAAACGGTATTGGCATCATATTCCGGCCGGACAGCAACCATAGAATTGAACCGTCCGGATGCTATGAATGCAATGAATCTGGAAATGCTTCAGGAGCTAGTCGGCATCCTGAAAGAGATTACAGTCAATGAAGAGGTCGATATCGTCATTTTGCGCGGTAAAGGGAAAGCGTTTTCAGCTGGCGGAGATATCAAAATGATGCTTTCTGCATCAAATGAGAATGAGTTCCATTGTGTCATGGATTGCATCAGTGAACTGGTTTCTGTCCTCTATTTCATGCCAAAGCTTGTAATATGTGCGATTCATGGTGCAGCAGCAGGACTCGGCCTGAGCGTTGCCCTTGCAGCTGATTATATAATTGCTGATCCCGAGAGCAAGATTGCCATGAATTTTATTGGTATCGGACTCATTCCTGACGGAGGAGGACATTTCTTTCTTGAACGAAGATTGGGAGAAGTAAAAGCAAAAGAACTGATTTGGGAAGGAAAAGTACTGAATGCCCGCCAGGCGCTCGAAAAAGGCCTGATCCATGAAGTCGCAGGTGAAACCCTGGACAAAGCTGCAGATAGAAAAAGGCAGGAGTGGCTTGGCAGCCCTATTCAGGCTATGATTAAAACAAAAAAAATTCTCAGTGAAAATAACAGGCCAACACTATTGAAAATCTTAGAACTCGAAAAAAATGCCCAGCTGAAAATGAGAAAAACAAATGACCACAAAGAAGGAGTCAAAGCATTTCTGGAAAAAAGAAAACCTGTGTTTACAGGGAAATAAAGATATTTAAGAGGGGCTTTTTGTTTGCGCTTTCTTTTACAAGCGGAATGCCTTTTCAGGATTTCAAAGCGGTATTGGAGTAAGCTTTTTGCTCTTATAAGATGTTTCGGCCACAGAAGGCAAAAGAGCCAGCTGTGGCCGAAATCTATTTGCTTAGGCCCCGAGGAAGGGGGTGAACAGGCGCTTTCGCTTTTTTTGAATCCAGCTGCAGCGCCTAGCCCCTCGAGGTCATAAGTCACCTAAGAATTAAAGGCACATAGCGCCTTTTATTCTTAGGCGCCTTATGCTGGTCTGAGGCCCCGAGGAAGGGGGTCACAAAGACGTTGCCGCAGGACGCGGCGTTTTTAGTCTTTGATCCTCTAATCAGGCGCTTTCGCTTTTTATTACCGGTGGAATAGTATTAGTTTTCCTGTTGGCGAGGTGCAGCGGTGTGTTTGTTCTAAGAGATTTTTTTCTTTTAATAAAGATTCACCTGCTATTTTTGCCTGCTGGTCATTTTCTGCGCTAATGGATTCATCAAGAAGTTTTTCTCCAGAAGCAGCAAATGCCGTTACTTTATAGACTTTGCCCATCATCATTCTCCTTCTATTCATACTCAAACAAACATAGCTTTTGAACTGTTTTTCAAGTTGTCCCTTATCCCTCATTAGATGGCAGCAAAGCCCCCTAATGGAAGTTTCACTTTATTATTATTTTTACATAATATTCAATCTTTTGTAAAGATTTAATCTTTCATAGAATATATATAATTTGTCCTTGAAGCCGCTAGATGAATGACCTATGATTAATGAGATTGCTAATTAATTCCAAATGATATTTTGGGGATTAGAGAGAAGGAGGAATGAAATTTGGCATTGCAAATTAATCATGTTACGAAGCGTTTTGGGGAATTTACAGCAGTGGACTCCCTGGACTTTACAATTCCTGAGAAGGAAATGTTCGGTTTTTTAGGTGCGAATGGAGCAGGGAAGACCACTACGTTCCGGATGATCCTCGGACTATTGAACCCGACAGAAGGCCAAATACTCTGGAATGGAAATAAAATTGGCTATTCCTCCAGTTCAGCTATAGGCTATTTGCCGGAAGAGCGGGGACTTTATCCTAAGCTTAAGGTCCGCGATCAGATTGTTTATCTCGCAAGGCTGAGAGGGATGAATAAGCATGATGCTCTGGCCGAGCTTGAATATTGGCTCAATCGATTTAAGGTGCCTGAATACCTGGATAAGAAAGTGGAGGATCTTTCCAAGGGTAATCAGCAGAAAATCCAGCTTATTGCTTCTGTTATACATAAACCGTCATTGCTTATATTAGATGAGCCGTTTAGCGGTCTGGATCCAGTGAATGTAGAAATGCTAAAGGAAGCAGTCATTGAGCTTCGCGACAGAGGAACGACTATTGTATTCTCCAGCCATAGAATGGAGCATGTAGAGGAAATGTGCGAGCACTTGTGTATTATGCATAGAGGAAAACCAGTCGTCTCAGGAAAACTAAGAGAGATTAAACGGTCCTTTGGCAAAAAGAATGTTGCCATCCATGCTGATTTTGATTTGAGCTTTTTGGACGGCTACGAGGGTGTAACAAAAGTGAAGACAGTGACAGAAGGAAGGATTGTGCAGGTTACAGGTGAGGATATTGCCCAAAATATCCTTCAGGATCTTGTCCCCAGGGGATTTGTCAGGAAATTCGAGCTTGAAGAACCCTCCTTAAATGATATTTTCATAGAAAAGGTAGGTGCTGAATATGAATAAATTCTGGATTGTTTTATTCCATACATACCTCACGAAGCTAAGAACAAAATCCTTCATAATTTCTACCATTGTTATGCTTCTATTAACTATAGGGCTTACAAATCTCCCAAAATTGCTGGACCTATTCGATAAGAAAGACAGTGATGTGATAGGAGTCATCGACCTTAAGGGAAGTTTATATGAACCCTTCAAAGCACAGGTTAACGCCGTCAATCATGATTTGAAGCTGAAGGTGATTGAAGATGAGACAAAAGCCAAAAAACTTGTGGCTGATAAAAAACTGACAGGCTTTATCATTCTTGATCAAGATGCCTCAAATATGCCTCAAGGGTTTTATAAAGCAAATTCACTGTCAGATTCATCTATAAGCAATGATTTGGCTTCAGCCCTTACTGGAGTGAAAAGTAATTTGGCAGCAAGGGAATTGAAGCTTACTCCTCAGCAAATAGCAAATATAAGTTCACCTGCAGGTTTCAAAAAAACAGCACTGGAGAAGAATGCAAAAACAGAGGAAGAATTGAATCAGGCGAGAGGGCTTGTGTATATCCTGCTGTTTGTTATTTACTTTAGCGTGCTGATGTACTCGAATATGATTGCAATGGAAGTGGCAACAGAAAAGACATCCAGAGTCATGGAAATCTTAATATCCAGCGTTTCGCCAGTACAGCAGATGTTTGCGAAAATCCTTGGAATTGCCCTGCTGAGCATTACACAGATGATTTTGTTTTTTGGAGTGGGATATTTCTTCATCAAACAAAATCTTGGAGATCTTAATGGGGGATTCTTTTCGTTCTTTGGATTCGGCAGCACAAGTATTTCAACGGTCATATACGCTATTATTTTCGTATTGCTTGGGTACTTTCTATATGCCACACTTGCTGCGTTTTTAGGATCAATGGTAAGCAGGATAGAAGATGTCCAGCAAATGACATTCCCGATGACCATTCTTGTGGTGATTGCGTTTATGATTGCTATGTCGGGGCTTAGTAATCCATCTGCAAGTTATGTGACCGTTACATCTTTTATACCATTTTTCAGCCCGATGATCATGTTTTTGAGGGTGGGAATGATTTCCGTGCCTTTTTGGCAGGTTGCTGTTAGCATTCTTATCCTGATCGTTTCGATTGCCGTTCTTGCAATTTTTGGAGGACGTGTTTATCGCGGGGGAGTGCTTATGTATGGAAGCTCTAAATCTCTAAAAGATATCAAAAAGGCCATTCAGATAACAAAAAATACGTAAGCCAAAAAAGGATCACTCCACAGGTGATCCTTTTTTTAGTGAAGAAGAAAGGTTCCTTCCTCACTAATTATTTATGGGAAAGTATGTTCTGTTTGTGCTAAAATGGTTAAAAAGAAATCAGTGAAAGAGGGATGCTCATGGGCAGGATCGTATTTTTGCATGCAGCTGATCTTCACCTGGATAGCCCTTATTCAGGCTTGAAAATGCTGCCGGCAGCTATACTTGAAAAAGTAAGAGAAAGTGCTTTTCAGTCGTTTCAAGGAATGATCGATGCCGCGATAAGACATGAGGCGGATTTTATTTTGCTGGCCGGTGACTTATATGATGGAGAAAATAGAAGTTTACAGACTCAGGTACGGTTCAGGTCTGAGATGGAAAGGCTTAAAAAGGCTGGGATATCGGCCTATATCATCCATGGGAATCACGATCATTTGGGAGGATCCTGGATACAGGTCGAATATCCCGAAAATGTACATGTTTTTGGAGGCAGCACGGAAATGAAAATTCACATAACAAAAGACGGCACTGCCGTTTCCATATATGGATGCAGTTACTCCAAACGGCATGTACCGGAAAAACTTGTTGATACATACCAGAAAATCCAGGGCGCTGATTATCATATAGGAATGCTGCATGGAAATCTTGAAGGATCAAGCGGGCATAGTCCCTATGCACCATTCAGTTTAACGGACCTTGAGGAGAAAGATTTTGATTACTGGGCGCTTGGGCACATTCATAAACGGATGGTGATATCAAAAAATCCCTTGGCTATATATCCAGGCAGCATGCAAGGCAGAAACAGAAAAGAAACGGGTAAGAAGGGCTGTTACATGATCAGGATGGAGGGCGAAGCAAGATCATATTCCTTTATCGAAACATCACAATTGAACTGGGAGTCTGCTACGTTTCATATAGGAGAAGATGATAACTTTGATAGTTTATTGAAGTCATGCCGCGACCTCATTGAAGAAAAAAGGTCGGCTGGCAGGAACGTGCTGCTGAATTTGGTGCTGGAGCCAGCCTGTACTGCGGCAGAAATCATGTTAAAAGATGAAATTTTGACTGGTCTGACTGACATCTTGCAGGAAGGCGAAGAAGATATGCAGCCATTCATCTGGACAGCTGGCATACAGGTAAAGGAAACGCAGCGTGCGGATTCTTTTTCATTGAATTCTCCTTTTCTTGCAGAGCTCCTGAAATCAGAACCTGATGAAGACGATTTTGAAAAAGGCCTTGAACAGCTTTTTAAGCATAAGCATGCAAGGCGATATCTGGAATATCCCGATAAAGAAGAACGGCAAAGCCTGCTGGAGGATTCAAGAAGGCTTCTTCAGCAAATATTGTATTCTAAATGACTTTAAGGGCGTGTGAAAATATTGGAGATAAAAGAATTACATGTTTATGGGTATGGAAGGCTTGAAAATGTCCGTTTTGAAAACTTGGAACAGCTTCAGATTTTCTATGGTGAAAACGAAACAGGGAAATCCACCATAATGTCATTTATCCATAGCATATTATTCGGTTTTCCTACAAGGGCCCAAAATGAGCTTCGCTATGAACCTAAGCTTCATGCGAAATATGGCGGAATGCTTATGCTTCAAACTAAAGGATATGGAGCAGTCAGAATTGAACGCGTGAAAGGAAAAGCAGCAGGAGATGTTTCCCTTATCTTCGAAGATGGCCAGCCAGGCGGTGAATCAGAGCTAAGGGACGTTTTGCAGGGAATCGATAAGAACTTCTTTTTATCCGTTTTTTCTTTTAATTTAGACGGCCTTCAAGGCCTTCATACACTAACAGAAGGAACAATCGGAAAGTATCTTTTGTCGGCAGGATTAATCGGGAACGACAAGCTGATGGAGGCAGAGGCCAGACTTCAAGGCGAACTGGATGCAAGATTTAAACCATCAGGCCAAAAGCCCTTTATGAATGTCAGACTTGAAAAGCTCAGGCTGATTCAAACACAGCTTAAGAAGGCAGATGCAGACCAATCTGAATATGAGCAGCTCTTACTCAGGCAAAAAGACGGTACACAGGAACTCGCAGCAGTGCAAAGCGAAATAAAAGCTGAAGAAAACCAGCTGATGCAAATCGGGGAGTTCCTGAGATTGAAACCGCTCACAAAAGAAATGAGATTGTATGAAACCAGATTATCGGAGCTTGGGAATTCCCCGTTTCCGGCGGATGGGCTGAAGCTGCTGGATCAGTTTAATGGAAGGCTTATGCCTTTGAAAGCTCACATTTCCTCACTTCTTGAAAAAGCCGGGGAAAATCAAAAAAAAGCGCCCGCAATGGAAATCCACCCCTTTTTGAGCAGCAATCGGGCGCATATTGAATTTGATATTCAGTCATCCTCCCTCCTTGAAAAATTGATTATTGATCAAAATAAAATGCAGCAGCTGCTTGAACGGAAAGAGAGGGAAGTACAGCGTATGAAAAGAGCTGTATCGCTGCCGCTTCAAGAAGCCGAAATTCTTCAGCTGGATACAAGCATTTTTGCCAAAGAACGGATTAAATCCTTAGAAAAAGAAAGACAGCGCCTGAGAAACCAAAAGGAACATCTGGATAGCAGTTATAAGGAAGAAAAGGAGAGGCTTGAAGCTGCAGAAGACAGGATCAGAGTACTTAAAGAAAGAGCTATGCCTCCAGAAAAAAGAAGAGAGCTGGAAAATGAACACAGAAACATGAATCAAGATTACCTGGAAGGGCAAAAGACACTTTTGGATGAACAAATAGCTGAGCTGCAAAATAAATACCATGAAGAAGAAGCTGTTAACAGCAAGAAAAGCAGGACACGCCTTGTCTCCCTCTTTTCATTTATCCTTTTGATTTCCCTTGCACTATACTGCTTTTTCCGGGATTCACTGTTTCCTGCTATATCTTTTGTATTAATTGGGGTGCTGATCAGCACTTTTCCGTTGATCTTCAAAAGTGCCAATAAGCTTTCTGCACTGACAGCCCAGCTGAAAGAAGCTAAAAGGAAAAGGGAGGAATGCGAAAGAAAAAGCACAGGAACAGAAAGTGAAGCAAGGCATCTCACCCGGCTTCTTGATCAGGAGCGGGAGCTGCAAACTCTCCTGGAAGGAGAAAAGTATTCTTATAGGGAAAGGGAAAAATCATTTGATGAAATTATTAATGAATATGAAAAGTGGGAAAGAGATTGGAAGCTCATTTCTGAGAAATTGGGGAGGTTTATCAGTCAATGGAATATTCCACAGCAAATTGATTCGATTTCTTTAGATGAAGCATTAAATTCCATTGAACAATTAAAGGATACCATTGAAGAAAAAGATGCAATACACCGCCAGCTAACGGATATGACTAATGAAATTGAAGCAAGGAAGAAGAGGCTTTTGGAATATGCAGATGCTTGCGGGCTTACTCCCGCAAATTGGCAGGATGCGATAATTGAGTTAAAACATGCATTGAATGACCATAACGAAAAGACAGGATTGATCAGGCAGCTTCAGACAGAGCACAGTAAGATCAATGATGAGCTGGATCTTCTTTACGCCAAGCAGCATTATCTCGAACAGGAAATAAGGAAACTGCTGCAGTCTGCACTGGCGGAGAGTGAAGAAGAATTCAGGCAAAAAGCAAGCATTGCTCAAGAAATCTCGGAATTGCGAAAAAAGCATGAATGGATATGTATTCAGCTTCAGCAGTCAAATGTGTCTTCAGAGATGCTTGAAGAATATATGGAAAAAGGCATCAGTGTATACAGCCAGGAGGCATTGGAGGCAAAAAGAAAAACAGATATCAAGAAGCAGTCTCTTCTCCTGGAAACTCTTTCAGATATTAAGCATAGCATCAGAATGCTTGAGGAAGGAGGAACATATGAACAGTTGCTTCATAGCTTTCACGAAGAAAAGGAAGCATTCAGAGAAGAGGCAAGAGTCTGGGCTAAATACGCACTGGCAAAGAGGATGCTTGATGGAACCATTGAAAGCTTTAAAAGAGAGCGGCTTCCTAAAGTGCTGCTGACGGCAGGAGGATTCCTGGAAATTCTGACAGAAGGTTCTTATGTCAAGCTCATTATGAATGAAAAAGGAGACAATCTGCTGTTAAGAAGATATGATGGCGTGTTGTTTAAGGCAGAAGAGGTAAGCCGGGGCACAGCCGAAGGAGTGTATATTTCCCTTAGGCTCGCCCTGGCGGAGTATATATTTAGAGAAGATCCTTTTCCTCTTATTATAGATGACAGCTTTGTGAATCTTGATGCGAGGAGAACACGGTCCATGGTGAAGCTGATCAGGAAAATTTCAGCACAGCGGCAAATTATCTTCTTTACATGCCATGACCATCTGCTTAAGGAATTTGAAAACATGGATATAATTACTTTAACAAAAGAAAAAGCAGTACATTAACAAAAAGAAGCCGGAGCAAGCTGTATCCTTGTTCCGGCTTCTTTTTGGCTTTCAGTGAGTATTTTGAACTATATACAAAACAGAACTAAAAGAATAAACTGTTTTACTAGAATAATTTAAAGATTATTCTTAGAATGAAGTCTTAAAAAATTGCCAATAATCATATTATATAGAGATTGACTATTTTGTTGTAAAGAGAGTGAACGAATTGAATCTATATTCTTTTATTACCCAGCACGATCCAACATTAAACCTGATTATAGAAAAAGAATTTCCCGATAAGCGCTGTGTGGGAGGAAAATACTCAATGGAAACTCATAGTATTACTCTATTTCAGCGAGATATCCAAATTCAGTGTAAAAGAGCGCTGGGTTCACTGGAGAGGCTGGAGGAATATTCCTTGATTGTTTGTTCGCACGAACTTGGCCATGCCTTGGATAAGACCCTCCCCCATTTAAGTGAAGAATTAGCCTTAACGGGGAATCTGGATATCTTATACAAAATTGAAGTGAACGCATGGAATATTGCTGAGAAGCTAATTCCTTTCACCTCCCGCGAATTATTTTTGAAAATCAGGGAAGAGTCTCTTTTCCATTGCAGAAAAAGACCGCTTGTCAGCTGATTCAGCCGCCGCCTGCAGAAATCCTTTTGCGGGTTTTTTTTTGTAAGCACACATCTTTGATTCCGATTCCGTTGTTAAATCAGGTTAATTGGGCTAAGGTGTCCGCTTTCTGAGGGATTAGAGCTCACCGCCCGCCCCGCAGAAAGCGAACACCTGGAAGGGAAGTCAGCCGCCTTATTCCAGCAAAGGTTTGCGAATACAGCCTTGATTTAGTAATAGAAGATGAAGCTATGTCTTCTGCTGAGGCTTTATTATAGTGCATATAAATACCTTTTCAGCGGCTGCATCCTGGATGAACCTATTTTTTGCATCAGGGAGAAATCAATCATCTGAGAAAGGTTTTATAAAGCTCCGTATGATATAATATTTATACTTAATCCTACGGAGGTACCTTTACATGCAAAACGGAATTATACACTACGGCATTGGTGAATCGATAGATACATATATGTATATAAAAACAAGCACAAAGGCTGTTGCGAGCAACGGCAAACCTTTCCTGACGCTTATCCTTACCGATAAAACAGGGGAAATAGAAGCAAAGCTGTGGGATGTTTCTGAGGATGATGAAAGAAACTACTCTGCGGAGAGAGCTGTTAAGATACAAGGCGAAATTCAAAATTATCGCGGAAGAAGCCAATTGAAAATACGCAATATCCGGTTAACTACAGACCTGGACGGGATTAAAACTTCTGATTTGATCCAAACTGCACCGCTTAGCCAGGAAGAGATGATGGATAAAATAACCAAGTATATATTTGAAATGACCAATCCTAATATTCAGCGCATCACAAGGCACTTGCTGAAGAAATTTCAAAATGAATTCCTTACGTATCCTGCTGCCACTAAAAATCACCATGAATTTATGTCCGGTTTAGCATTTCATGTCGTCTCAATGCTGGATTTAGCTAAAGCAATCGCTGGACTTTATCCTAAACTTGATAAAGACTTACTGTATGCAGGTGTTATTCTTCATGACCTCGGCAAAGTCATTGAACTTTCCGGCCCGGTATCGACAGCATATACGGTGGAAGGCAATTTGCTTGGCCATATTACTATCATGGTCAATGAACTGGGGAAGGCAGCCGATGAACTTGGCATTGATACAGAGGAAATTATGATTCTTAAACATATGGTGCTTTCACACCATGGCAAGGCGGAATGGGGCAGCCCGAAACCTCCCCTTGTCCGCGAAGCAGAGGTATTGCATTATATAGATAATATCGACGCTAAAATCAATATGATGGACAGGGCACTCGAGAAGGTGAAACCCGGTGAATTTACGGAAAGGGTATTTGCCCTGGAAAACCGTTCCTTTTATAAACCTTCTTACTGAAGCAGTCTCTGAAGATATATTAATCTGTCGTTTTGCTTGTTAATTTAGGCTGTTTTCGTAAACATTGTTGCTCGACTTGCGTCTGCGGGGTCTCATCTGTCACGCTAATCCCGCTGGAGTCTTCGCACCTTTCGCTTCAATCAACCTGCTTTAACAATAGATTTGCCTCGAGAACTTATTAAATAACAACAACATTTAAGAAAAGAGACTTAATATAGGATTTCAGCATGCATAAACTTGTCCGGGGAGGCATATTCTCTATTAAGATTAATGGGACAGCTTCCCGAAAGGAGAAAGAATATGCCATTTTGGATATGGATTATATTTGCGGGAATTATTGTAAGTGCAATTATGGCTGTTTATACGGCAAAGCAGGACAGGAAACTGGAAAACGATTGGATTGAAAAAGAAGGCCAAAAATATATAGACAGGATGAAGCTCGAGAAAGAAAAAAGAAAAGACGATGATATACAGCAAGGAGCATAAAAAACATCCCGGCGTAATTTTGCCGGGATGTTTTTTATGTTATCGCGTCCTGGAAAGTCCCAGGATTATTGTCCTGCAGCTGGATTAGCTTCAGGCTGTTTAAGGGCATCCTTAAGATCTTTATCCTTAATCTCTACATCAGAAGCCTTAATTTCTTTATTGATTTTCTTTTGTACTTGAGCTTGGTCAAGTTTGGAAACTTTTAAATCATACTCAAGCTTTTTCTTCATATCTTTATATGGTTTCTTTGCTTTTTTATCTAGTAGCTGGATAATATGATATCCATTTTGTGATTTGACCGGTCCGGAAATTTCACCTTTTTTCAATGCATACGTAGCATTTTCGAATTCAGGAACCATTTGTCCTGCACCAAACCATCCTAAATCTCCACCTTTGGAAGCAGAGCCTGGATCTTGTGAGTATTTCTTGGCAAGGTCTTCGAATTTTTCGCCTTTATCCAGCTTTTGTTTAATTTCTTTTGCTGTTTTTTCATCTTTAAGCAAAATGTGTCTTGCGTGAACCTGCGGCTTAAGCTTATCATAGGATGCTTTTACTTCTTTATCAGTAACCTTTACATCCTCAGCTGCAGCTTTTTCTTGAAGCATGCCAATTTTCATTGAACGCTTCAAATCAGCTTCGCTTTTATAGCCGGATTGTGCAAGCGCGGCTGCGAAATTATCACCCATTTGATCTTTAAGTTCTTTAAGTTTGGCATTGACCTCAGAATCAGACACTTTATATTTTTTTGAAAGGACTTTTTCATAAACTAATTCCTGAAGAACTTGGTTTCCATATCTGTCTTTCAAAGTATTGTAAAGATCTTCTTTTGAGATATCTCCAGCCTTGGTTTTAACAACCGCTTCAGAGTCGCCTCCGCTGCTGCAAGCAGTTAGTCCAAGAAGGCCGGCTGTTACCGCAAGGGATAATACCAATTTCCTCATAAAAAACAACTCCTGTTAATAAATTCGTGGCTGCTTTGTAAATCCACAAATCCTACTATAACATAAATTGGTTTCATTACAAAAAATAATATGGTTTTTCTTAATTGAATTTATTGAAAATAGGCAAATATCTAGTCAATTGATTACTGCCTACATATGATAAGCCGTGGGAATAAAAGGGGTACCACAATGGGGGTATTTAGGCAGCTGTTTTACATTTGGTTTTGATTTGACGGGCGAAAAAACAAGTGCAAGCATTTTTTACAGTGCGAGTCAATAGCCCACTCTTTTCAGCCAAATTCTGAATAGGATATGGTAATCGCATAGTAAATGCTTTCCAGGGATGCAGGCTTTCCTGCACAGATTGCTGGCAAGAAAACGATATTATGCGGGGTATAGCCTGTTCACTTCTTTTATTGGAAAGGAGGAAACATAATGTCCGGAGGATACGGCGGAGGTTTTGCTTTAATTGTAGTCCTTTTCATCCTTTTGATCATCATCGGATGTTCTTGCCTATAATAAGAGTTTAAACAAATAATAAAGGTGAAGCCTTATTGGGCTTCACCTTTTATAGTTGTATACGAACAGCCAAATTTTCATTAAATTCGGAAGAATTTTGAAAGGATTATGTATGAAAAAGTTACCGGATGTATACATTTGTAAATTTGTGCGGCAGATTAAGTAAAGGATATTTCAATATAAGACGATAAAAGCAATATGGTAATTAATATATTGATAGTCCTGAATACTTTAGGCTGGCGGTCTTCAGGAATTTCTTTTTGAAGACATAGAGAATTGGTCATTTTGTTGATATTGTATAATATTACGGCGGAGAAGAGAATAAACCATAAAACAATCACTCCTGAATCCCTCCTTGCAAACATTCATGTATAATAACGATACCAAATTCCCCGCAAAAAAGATAGCCTAAAAACTTCAGCAGCACGTACCAGGCTGGAGCTTTCGCTATCAGGAGAAGGTAACTTCATGCAGATTTTTGCGTAATAAAACCGGGACAATATATTGTTTTGCATAAAACCCGGTAAAAGGTGTTTATCCCTTTAAGGGCAAAAAGCAGTGTAAATGGTAAGGGCCTCAAAATGCTGCTTTGTGGTGGTGATTTTTTTAGGATTTAAGAAAGGTAAATAGTGTAATAGTATTCAAACAAGATATAATAAGGTGAGAGGGTCTGAAGCCGGGGGTAAAACGGCCCGGATAAGCTGCTTTAACAGCTCATATAAAATGAAACTGTAATATACATAGGAAAAATCAGTTAAGCGTATTGTATCCGGAGGAAAACATATGGGAAATCTCGAAAATGAAATAGAGACATTAAAATATCATAACCAGCTGCTGCTGAACATCATAAAAAATCCTAAAGCCAGTCTGGATTTCCTTTATGTAGAGAAAAATATTACTCTAGCAGAAGCAAAGAGAGTAAAACAAATTTGTGAAAAATTGAACAAGCAATATCAAATAGAAAAAGCGGAAGGATATATGAATTTTCAACCGCTTCTTGGCCAATTAAAAAGGGAGCTGAATCCGAAGCTATCACTTAAGGAATTTATGGAAGCATGTATGACTCAAGGAGAGTTCATTTCATTGATGTCCGCATTATCCAAGAGTCAATGATCCTTAAACAGGTTCTTTTTCTGCTTCACTCTTCTTTTTTTGAATTTTACCTTCTTCTTCTGTAAACTGATTGTCAATATTGGCAAACGAGCGTTCAAAAATACCAATGAAATCCTCGCCATAAATATTTTTGATTACGGCCATCATTTCAATCATATCAGGGAATTTTCCATACAAGTCACGAAGAGGGAGTGCCCCTGTAAAAGCTGCATTGTTGCCGGGATCATAGGTTTCCATCAATTCCAAAAGAATGGTTTCACCCTTTTCGGTGATTTTGATGTAGGTGTTTCGCTTATCATGTTCTTTTTTCGAAAACTCCAGTAAACCGCGTTCTTCTAATTTTTTTGAAAAATTAAAAGCTGTAGATACATGCATAACACCGAATTTTGCAACATCAGAAATGGATGCGCCGTTCAAATGATAAGCAATCCATAATATATGATGTTCATTGATATTTAAGTCAAAGGGTTTGATCCATTGCTGCCAATCTTTTTCGATTGATTTCCATAGTGCTTTGCTGAGCTGTGCAATCCTTTGACTGAAAATTAGAGCTTCTTTCATAGAATAATTTTTATCCTGCATGTCCTTACTCACCTACTTATAAGAATTCTCTATATTTATTATGACAATAAAGTAAAAATTAATAAAGATAAAATTTGCTAAATTTTTAGAAATTTTCAGTTTTTTTAGTTCTGTATTACTGAACATACCGGTTTTTACTTTGGAAAATGGAAATGCAGCTTCACGAAGTAAAAGAACCGGAGCAGGAAAAACAGGCACAGGCCTGCTGCTCCGGTTTTTTCTTATTTTGCAGGAGTGCCAGCGGTTTCCTCTAATTCCTGAATAGAAGATTCTATTTCCTGGATGCCTTTTGTCAGCTCTTCTTTATGAGGTTCAATTTCCTCTTTCCATCCTTGAATCAGCAGCTTTACATCTTCAATGAATGCTTTGATGGACTCTTTGCTTACTTTAGAAGCGTTTACGGTTTCGTTTTTTATATCCATGATCCGTGCTTTAAGCTCTTGGATTGACAATGAAATCTCTTCCTTGCCTGCACTGATTTTTCCGCGGACTTCTTTTCCTGAAGCTGGAGTTGTCAGGATTACAGCAGTACCTGCGACAATGGTTCCTGTCACAAATCCGAACAATAATGATTTAACCTTCATTGTATATCACCTCGTTTTTCTTATCTAATTGATTTCGCTGAAAAAAGACAAATCCCTTCTATAAATGAAAACATTAATTGGTAATTAAAAAAGTTTTTAATAAACTTGAGTGTTTTTCTTAATTTACCATAATTTTCTTATGCAGGGAAGTGTAATTCTATATTAACTTTATATCACAAAAATAATTTCTTAAACGTTAATTACAATAAATAAAGTATATAAAAATAACTTGGATAGACAAACTACCTCCTGCCTAATACTTTGCTGCTGCCTGAACAAGGGGTTGATTTCCGCTGCAGGATGCTTCGCTTTCCGCGGGGCGTGTGCTGATCCCACAGCAGTCTCCGCACCTTTTACTCCAATCAACCTGCTTTAACAATGGATTTGCCTTAGAAATTTAATAAATAAAAACCATCTTTAAGAAAGGCTGTTTTCGTAAACTTTGTCGCTATGGAACAAGGGGTTGATTTCCGCTCCAGGATGCTCGCTTTCCGCGGGGCGGGCGGTGAGCCTCCTCGGCTTCGCCTGCGGGGTCTCACCTTCCCGCTAATCCCGCAGGAGTCTCGCACCTTGCACTTCAATCAACCTCATTTAATAATGAAATTACCTCTCAGAACTCATTAAAAACAACAATCTTTAAGAAAAGAGCCTTTAAAAAAATCGGAATGTAACAGACTCATAATAT